>CAZKOK010000524.1:0-3199 GCA_964554355.1 uncultured Spirochaetia bacterium
AACAGATACTTGGACTGATTGGAAAAATAGACGAAGACCCGCAAAACCAGGAACTGAAAGAGACATACCGTTCCCTGAATTTTGTAGCCCGCAAAGCTTTTTTTACAGCTGCTTCCCAGATAAATACCGGCAGGGTTCTTCTGATAATAGGACTTGCTGTATTCTTTTTAAGCTTCCAGCTCCGGCGGGCCCTGGTAAATCCTGCATATTCCGTAAAGCCTGCGGATTCCTCAGGGAAAAGGATCCGTCTTACATTTGTCCATTACAGCGCGGCAGCTTTAACAATAATCATGCTGCTTCTGACCTTTGTCCTCAGCAGTCTGAACATCGGTCTTCTGAACGGCGGGAAACAGACTCCGGACAGATACCTTACGCTTGAAAAGAACAGCTCGGGATACTGGAACAGTTTCAGGAATTCAGCCCGTTCCTATACAATCCCCGGGGGAGCTCCTCTGGAATGGGATTCCTCGACCGGACAGAATATTGCATGGAAACAGGACCTTGAACTCCCGGGATTCAGTTCTCCCGTAATCTGGAAAGATCAGATTTTCCTTTCCAGTGCCGATGCTCAAATATTCAGAATAGAAAGCCGTGACATTGAGACAGGTGATCTGTTGTGGAAATATGATATTTCCATTGAAGATCCGGAATCGCTTCCCTTCGTTCAGGATGATACAGGGTATGCCGCACCCACTCCTGCAGTATCCAAAAGAGGGGTTTTTTCAATTTTCGCTACAGGGCTGATTGCCGCTCTGGACCATAAAGGAAACGAATTGTGGACCCGGCAGCTTACAGTGCCAGATAATCATTACGGTCATTCTTCATCGCTGATTGATTACGATGGCATGCTTTTTGTCCAGTACGATACCAATACGGAAAAATATGTCCTGGCATTAAATGAAAAAGACGGCTCAATTGTCTGGAAGACAGAAAGGAACGGAGAAATTTCCTGGACATCACCGATCCTGGCTGAATGGAAAGATAAAGTATATCTCCTTCTTAATTCAAGCCCTTATATTTCAGCTTACGAACCATACAGCGGTGCGCTTATCTGGGAAACGCAATGTCTTTCAGGTGAAGTTGCCCCCTCGCCGGCTTTTTCCGAAGGAATTGTCACAGCAGCACAGGCGTATTCGCAAATCTGCAGTCTGAGTATTGAAACCGGGGAAATTCTCTGGACAGAAAAGGGCGCTCTTCCTGATGTCGCGAGCCCTGTAAGTACCGGCAATTTTCTCTTTATACCGTCCACATACGGAACAGTAACAGCCCTTAATCTTGCTGATAACTCCGAATTCTGGTTCTTCGAACAGCCTGACGGGTTCTATTCATCTCCGGTAATTATAAATAACTGTATCTATATCAGCGATCTGACCGGACAATCGGTAATTCTGGATGTTTCTGAAAACATGGAAACAGTCGGCGGGGGAGATTTTCACGAGCCGGTATATGCAACACCGGCCGCATCGGAAAAAGGAATTGTATACCGCACTGGCTCTTCACTGTATCTTGTTGCAGAAAAAGGCGGGCCCGGCAGGTGAAAAAGATAAATCCCGGCTCAGAAAATATTTATGAATCTTTTATTGACAGCCTTTTTACGGACAACAGGAATATCAGCAATAATATAATTCCATTTCTGCAGGCTGTGCAGAGCAGGTACAATTATCTTCCCCGACAGGCAATTCAGTATCTTTCACAGAAAAGCGGAATTGAGGAAAACAGGATATTAAGTGTGGCCACTTTCTACAAACAGTTCAGACTTACACCGGCGGGAAAACATACAGTAAAAGTCTGCGTCGGCACTGCCTGTCATGTAAACGGAGCGGAAAAAATCTATTCTGCATTCAGGGAAAATCTGAACCTGGGCGAAGGGGAAGACACCGATTGCGAAAAAAGGTTTTCCATTGTCAAAGCCGCCTGTCTGGGCTGCTGCATGCTGGCACCTGCAGTGCAGATTGACAGCCGGACATACGGATTCGTTGATCCTGATAAAACGGGACAGATCCTTGAATCCTTCCTGAGGGAGGAGACTTCCGTCAAAACAAAACGCAGCCGCATCTGGAAACCGAAGAAGGCGGAGTCGGAAATTCTTATCTGCCATTGCTCAAGCTGCCTGGCAGCCGGATCACTTCAGGTAGAAGACTCAATCCGTGATACTGTCAGCCGCTATAAACTTGATATGGAAATCAGACAGGTCGGCTGCACCGGACTTTCATACAAGGCGCCGTATTTTGAAATCCATTCGGGAAATTCCAAACCCTTTAAAGCGGCGAATACAGCTCCGGAACAGATTGATTCCATTCTTCTGAAATATTCAGGAAAAAAAAGCTTAAAAAACAGGATAAACTACATCTATAACCATCTGCTTGATAAAATACTGAATCCTTCCGCTAATTCCGGCAACAGCACGGACCCGGGGGATGATTCAGATTATACAGAAAGACAGAAACAGATAGCCACAGAACATGCCGGACTTGCAGACCCCTTAAGCCTTGAAGAGTATATCGTAAAGGATGGATTTAAGGCATTAAATATCTGTCTTTCGGATTTCATTCCTGAAACGACTATCGATATTATCAGACATTCAGGGCTGCGCGGGCGCGGTGGGGCCGGGTTTCCGTCTGCAGATAAATGGGAAAAGCTTTATCGTTCCGCTTCAGACCAGAAGTATATTATCTGCAATGCCGATGAAGGCGATCCCGGGGCATTTATGGACAGACTGCTGCTGGAATCCTTTCCGCTGCGGGTCCTTGAAGGAATTGCCATCGCCTGCCTTACCCTTTCGGTAAAAACAGCAATAATATATGTCAGGGCAGAATATCCGCTTGCGGCAGACCGTATAAAAAAAGCCATCAGGCTGTGCAGGGATAATAATATATGGGGTGCAGATACAAAAAGCGCAAAGCTTGATTTTGAAGTTATGGTTGTTGAAGGAGCCGGCGCTTTTGTATGCGGCGAAGAGACGGCACTGATTGCCGCCGTTCAGGGAGAAAGGGGAATCCCTTCCACACGCCCGCCCTATCCTTCGGAAAAGGGTTTGTTCGGCTGTCCGACGCTGATAAATAATGTTGAGACATTCGCTCTTCTCCCCTGGATAATACGCTCGGACAGAACCGGTTTCCGGCAACTGGGCACGGAAAAGAGCCGCGGCACCAAGACCTTCGCCCTGGCCGGAAAAATCAAAAGAAGCGGCCTGATTGAA
>CAZKOK010000525.1:0-3177 GCA_964554355.1 uncultured Spirochaetia bacterium
TAAGCAACTGATTTACGGCATACAAAAAAGCGCACAAAGTCTTGCCGCTTCCTGTAGGTGCTGTAACAAGCAAATTCCTGTTGTCAGCAATCGCAGGCCAGGCCTTTTCCTGAATATCAGTGGGTTTTCCGATTTTTTCAATAAACCATTTTTTTACAAGCGGATGAAAAATATCCCGTGCATCATTTTCCACGCTGAAATAATAGCATAAATTAAAAAGAATGTCTCACACGACGAACGCTACGACGCAACGGGCAGGATGATTCATGAGAATTCTAATGACTTCCGTGAAAAATCATATTTCACGGGAGTCATAAAATTTTTCATTTATTGATGCGCCCGTCGCGTCGTAGCGTTCGTCGCGTGAGGTCTTTCTTTCAGGTTTTTCCCAATTATTGCAGAATTAACGCGCAAACAAGAACCGGTAGTGATAATATACAAATATGGATGAATTCTGGACGGAAGGTATTACATTCTATCAGGGATACCGGATACCTCTGACATTAACCTGCCTGGATGAAAATACTGCTGAAATAGCAAATAATGAACGGTACGTTGTAATGTTCATTAAAAATGGAAGCGGTATGCTTGAGTCGGGAAACGGCAGACTTCAGTATAAGGCGCCCTGTTTTGTCTTATTAAATTATGATATTAAAACTGCAGTCCTTGCCCAGAACATGACAAACAGCGGGTTCATTATTCATTATCATCCGAATGTTATCAATTCGCGTTTTTCTTTCAGCAATATAGAAGACGGCGGTTCTTTTTCTTCAATATCTGATTCACAGGACATGTTTTTTCTGGACCCTTTTCTGGAACTGCAGCACAGAAAAATCAAAATAATCTCAATAGACGCGGAACACCTTTCATATATAAACAGACGCTGTTCTGATTTTTATAATATTCTCAACAGCCGGAACACGGATTCATGGCCATGCTGCAGCCGTTCCCATCTGATAGAGCTGCTTTTTTTTATACGGACTTTAAGCAGCATGAAAAAGTCTCCTGAAACAGATGAATTGCCGAACGATCTGAGGGAAATTCAGCTTTATCTGCACAGCAACTACAGGGAAAATATCAACATAAACAGAGTCGTACAGAAATTTGCAACAAACAAGACAACTTTGAATACCCGGTTCCGGCAATTTTTTAAAATGTCATTCAAACAATACCTTATTGATTTCCGGCTGGATATTTCCAAATCGCTTTTACGCAGCACCGGGCTGAATGTTCAGGAAATATGTTACCGGACAGGCTTCAGGGATATAGCAAATTTTTACAGAAATTTTAAAAACAGAAATGACCTTTCACCCGGCGAATACAGGAAAAAAAACTACTCACTCTGATATTTCCAAAAGACAAATAAATATTTCCTTTCTGCAATTCCCCTTTTTGTTTATCTGTCTGATACTTCAAAAAGATCAGAAAAAAGGAGTGAATTATGAAAAAACTTATTATTGTCATTTTGTCTGTACTGATATTGGGCAGCTGTATGTCCGCAGGGAAAAAGACCGAAAATGACTGGAATATCATACTTACAGACAAACCGGTACATCCCGTAACGGTATGCGGCTTTATCAATGACCAGGTTGGAATAACTGCAGGTTATGCAGGGGAAACTCACTATACGGCCGACAGCGGTTTAAGCTGGCCGCGCGGGACAATAAGCGTATACTGCAGATTCGCTTTGGACATAATAGATTCAAATACTGCCGTCAGTTCGGGAAACGGAGGAGTGGCCCTCAGCAGTGACGGCGGGAAAAACTGGAAAACAATAAACTCAGACAGATATGATTATATCAGTTTTTCTGACGCAGAAACCGGCTGGATCCTTGATGCAGATTTTACGGCAAGAACTTCAGACGGAGGCAGAACATGGAAAGAAGTCAAACTGCCATTCACGAGAGGTCTGGTCAGGAACGTATGCATTACAGGGTATGATAGTGCATGGGTGATGGAAAAAAGCGGTATAATTTACAAGACCAGGGACGGGGGAGACAGCTGGGAAGAAATGGACCCTGCCGCGGTTATTACTGAAATGGGGTATGCACCTGCTGGCGTCCCTGCAGCTTACAGATTTATCTCTGACCAGACGGGATTATACATCACGAAAAATACATCAGGAGAAGATCCGGGATGGCTTTTCTGTGAAACCTCAAACGGTGGAGAAAGCTGGGAAGTTAATGAAATCAAAAACATGAATAGCGCCGGTATTCAGTTTATTTCACATGACAACAGAATTGTGACTTTGATGAAAATGAGATCTCCGTTAGAAATTTTTGTCTTCGGGCGGAAATAACAGACTCATGCTGCGACGCGACGATTAATAACGGCGATAGGGGACCTTGCTGTGTAAATGATGAATAATCTTCCGGGAAACTGCAATTTACCTGTGATTTTTATTGGGTTATAAAAACCAAAAATAACGTTGCGTCGTTATTAAACTTAGCGTCTTTGCGTGAGCTGATCTATGCGGCTTTCAGCTTATTTTTACCAGCCCGGCGACGATTTCCACATGGTAAGTATTCGGGAACATGTCAACCGGCTGGCAGTAAACGGCTTTCCAGCCGTATTTTCCGAACTCTGCCAGGTCACGGGCAAGCGTATCGGGGGCGCAGGACACATAGGTAATTTTTTTAAGCGGAAGAGAATAAAGCTGCCTGATTACCCTCTGATCGCAGCCTGCCCTGGGCGGATCAATTACGGCCATCGACCATTTTTTATCCTGAAGGCCTGATAACCCCGCAGCTGCGTCTGCAGCAATGAAAGAAGCATTTTTTATGCCGTTTTCACGGCTGTTTATTTCCGCGTATTTTACCGACAGCTCGTTATTTTCAATGCCGAAGACGGCCCTGCATTTCGGCGCAAGATTCAGGGCAAAAAAACCATTTCCGCTGTAAATATCAAGAATTTTATCATTTTCCGACGGAGCAAGGAAATCCGCGGCAAGGGCCTGAAGAACTTCGGCCAGGCCGTAATTCGTCTGAAAAAACGAATCATGAGGGATCAGGAAGGTCTGACCGTTCAGGGTCTCCTTTATTGCCGGTTTTCCACACAGGAGTCTGTATCCATTCCTGTTTGTAAACCCGACACCGATGCATCTGTCATTCCTTTTTTCAAGGCTTTTGGCCCAGGCTAACACCTTTTTTTCGGAAGTTTCACCATAAAGACAGACAC
>CAZKOK010000526.1:0-3173 GCA_964554355.1 uncultured Spirochaetia bacterium
TTATTACTGGCAAAATTCGTCCCGCCTGTAACGCTTGAGAGATTTGTGCCGATTGCTTCTACATTATCTGCAGCGACACTGCTGCTTATGACAATTTCCGCCTTTGCATCAGGCCCTTTCAGAACATTGTCCGCAGGGCGTGACGCCTGCAGAATAAAAAGCCCCGGCAGAATGAGAAGAACAATTAAAACCGGTTTAAATCTGTTAATCATATCTGTGTTTTCCTCCGCAAAGAATAACCGAATTTTAATACCGAATCCGGTGTAAATCCATAGGCCTTTCGGAGTATTTTAAATAACAAGATTTACAGAACTGCATTTCAGTGATAGAAAAAGATAACAGGGAGTGAAAATCATGAAAATAAAAATCGAAAAAATGTCTGAAGAAACCATGAAAAGCAGAGGAATCGCAAGCTGGCCCATATGGGAAAAGGAAGTGTCCCGCTTCCCCTGGACCTACGACGGGGCCGAGGAATGCTATATCCTGGAAGGAAACGTGACTGTTGAGACAGACGCGGAAACCGTGACCATTGTGCCGGGTGATTTTGTGACTTTTCCGGCGGGATTAAGCTGCGTCTGGGATATAAAGGAAGATATCCGCAAGCATTATAATTTTCCCTGATTCGAAGTAAACGACACAGTCGAAAATAAGTTTCTCACAGAGCTCACGAAGATTTTCGGGGGATTTGGGTTTTTGTTTTTTGGTTGCTGTTTTTTTAACGTTTCAGAAATATGCGAAGTGCGATAACGCCGCAGATCGGAGACACCTTTGAGTATCGAAGTGCATATTTCTTGATAATGAAATCCCGGCAATGAAATCATTCTCCTGTTCTTCAAATACGAAATTCCTCAGCATTAACAAATACGGCTAAATGTTATGCTAAGGAATAAACAGGCTAATTCAGGAAGTCCATCTGCTTGCTGCTGAGTTTAAAATTTCCGGCAGCCAGATCTTCTTTCAGATGCTCCATTCTGGTAACCGCTACCAGCGGGATTACCGGAGGGTCGGCATTTATCATCCAGGCGTATATTACCTGATTAATAGTCCGGCCGGTTTCCGCAGCTACCTGTTCCAGCCGCTTCCGTCTTTCGTCATTCTGCGGCCTGATGAAATTCTTCAGCCTGTCTTCTTCCTGGTATTTCCAGGTTTGCGTGTAGGACCCCCAGAGCAGCGGCGTATAAGCCAACAGACTCATCGGGTTTCCCGAGCGTACATAATCAAAGAGCTCATCACCCATTTGATCAAACATGCCGGAATCGACGCCCTTTTCCGACTGGAAATAGGTATAAAACTGCTGTACGGCTTTATAGGGGGTCCATCCATGAGCGCGGGAAATTTCTCTGGACCGGACCATACGCCAGGTTTTGAAATTGGAACAGCCGATATACTTTGCTTTTCCTTCTTTTACCAACTTATCGAAGGCTTCCAGCGTTTCTTCCTGCTCCGTTTCCCTGTCGTCTACATGGGCGTAGAGCAGGTCTATATAGTCGGTTCCCATCCGTTTCAGACTGCCCTCTACAGCTGAAATAATTGTTTCCTTTTTCAGACCTTCAGTCAGATACTTCCAGGGATCTCCCTTATAACTGAAAAAATCCTCCCGGCCGACTGTGGGGAATGCCCCCATTTTAGTTGCCAGGAATATCTTTCCTCTGGATTTCCGCTGCCTGAACCATTCTCCCAGCACTGTTTCGCTTTCTCCCCCTTTCCCGTCGGCATCCCAAAAAGAGTAGTTATTAGCAGTATCCAGAAAATTTCCTCCCTGTTCCAGGTAGTAATCCAGCTGTTCAAAGGAATTCTCTCTGCTAAGCTTGGTCCCATAGGGCAGACAACCCAGTGCCATAACACTTACCTTGTCAGATGTATCTGCAAAATTCACTTTTCTCATATCACACCTTCTTTGTATGTAATGCAAATATAATACTCCGAAGTGGTCATTTATAGATCCACTTTCCGGAAACTTCTATAGACCACTTGCCCGATTGACAGGCTTGATATATGCTGAAACGAATGTATGGGATTATTTTTGACCCGCAATCTTCTCTCAGTCAGTATCACCAGCTGGTGAATCAATTCAGGGAGAGGATCAGCGACGGGAGACTGCCGGGGGGAAGCAAACTGCTGTCCTCAAGGGAACTTGCCTCCAGGTTGAATATTTCCCGCGGTATTGTTATCGAAGCCTATGATCAACTGAAAATGGAAGGCTACCTGGAAGCGGTTCACGGCTCCGGAACTTATATTCGTAAAGAACTGGTTTGGAACAGTTTTAAACCGGCCCCGACAATGGGGCGTCATGATCAAAACAACGCCGGCAAAAGAATCGAGACTCTTCTATCCTTTATTCCCGGTATGCCCGATATGAATTTATTTCCGCGAAGGAAATGGCTTTCCTGTTATCATGATGCGCTGGAATACGCAGATCAGAAAGATCTGGAGTATGCTCCTGTTTCCGGCCGATGGGACCTGCGGCAGGCCATCGCCCGACATCTTAAAGAAACCAAGGGGATAGACTGCGATCCCTGGCATATTATGATTACCGCCGGCTCTTCTCAGGCTTTTGCGTTACTGACTCAGGTCCATAAGGCTCCGAAAGTTGTGATGGAAGATCCTCAGGCTGAATTTGTTTACCGGATATTTCATGAGCTGTCCGGATCTCTTACTCTTGTTCCTGTCGATGAACAGGGCATCATGGATCAGGAAATTCCCCGGAAACCGCAGCATTGGATTTATGTAACTCCCAGTCATCAGTTTCCGATGGGAGGAACGCTTTCGGTAGAACGGCGCATCGCTCTTCTGCGCAAAGCACAAGAGTGCGGCGCATGGGTTATAGAAGATGATTTTGACAGTGAATTCCGCTATCTGGGGAAACCTGTACCGCCGCTTCAGGTCATGGCTCCCGAACGAGTCGTGTATATCGGCACCTTTAGTAAGATAGTCAGTCCTGCGCTGCGGATCGCTTTTATGGTACTTCCCGGCAGTTTGAAATCCCGGGTCAAGAACGTAAAAAGCCGCTGGGATTTCTGGAACGAGGGGCTGCAGCAGAAAGCAATGGCTTTATTTATTCAGCGTGGCCACTTGAGCAGACATATAGCCCAGGCCCATCGCAGCTATCGCAATAAAAATAAGTATCTTAAAGAGCTGATTCACACCAGACTCTCTTCCCGATGGAAGATCAG
>CAZKOK010000527.1:0-3156 GCA_964554355.1 uncultured Spirochaetia bacterium
TACGCTGAATTCTGCCCAGGTCTGAATTGAAAGGGACCTTGATATTGAAATCCATCCTCCTTAAGGGGTAGCGGGTAATATTGGTAAGCTCCTGGCTTATGATTTTGGTATTCGGAATACGCACAAAAAGGTTATCAAAGGTTTTTATTTTCACCGAAAGAAGATCTATCGAATCGACAATCCCTGTAATATCTCCGATTCTTATCACATCCCCGATCTGAAATGCCTTCTCCCCGACGACAAACAGCCCGCTTATGATGTTGCTCAGACTTGTCTGCGACGCAATACCGACTGCAATACCAAGGACCCCGGCTGCGCCGAGTATCGCCGAAAGCTCGGCACCGGCCTGGGCAAGCGCAGTAAGGATAATAATTGAATTACCTAAATAAATCATCACCTTCTTGACAACCGTCCGGACCTGCTGGGTCTGCGACCGTTTGATTATTTTCTGCACTATCCCGGTCAGGATCCTGACAATAAGCAGACCCGCGCCGAGAATAATCACCACCTTGAGGGCCGCAAACAGAAATTCGGGTGATTTTAGTTTATTGAGAATTTCTTTCAAATTTTCCATAACCTGCCTAGTATTCTCCTATTGATTTAAAGAAATCAAAACTCTTTTTTATCAGTCTGGTTGAATTGGTGATTTTTGCGGGAGTGATCTTCTTCCCTGCTTTTATATTTTTCTTGCGGTAAGGCGCTATCGAAATCTGGCTGCCCTGCTTCTGCCCTTTAAAGGTAAATACAACCTGATCGGTGTAGAACATTTCTCCGTTGTCATAAACAGATATAAATTCAACCCTGACACAAAGCCGTTTGATTGCGAATTTTTCCGAAGAATTGTTTCTGATCTGCATAGGACAGAGTGTTTCCAGCGGTTCGCAGTCCAGCTTCTCCTTGAAAAAAACCATGCTCTTTGGAAACGAATACATGATTTCACCTGAATCCGTTTCCCCGAAAAGCGTCTTTGATAGTTTAAGGGCCGGGTATTCCGCAATCAGCCTTCTGTCCGGCTCCTCATAAATTGCCAGCGATACCGGCAGTTCGCAGAAAGCCTCCATTGTTTCCCCAGGCAGAATATAAAGCTGATCGGGGTGCGATATAACAACAGCCCTGTCCGGCAGATGCGGTATAAAAACAAAGGATTTACTGCCGTCTTTTATCCTGTAATGCTCTATAACGGCAGCTGTTCCGCCCGATTTTCTTGAAGCAGGAGGAATCTTCAAATCAGCTTTGCTGATACCTTCTTTCGATTCGAACATTACAGAAAGAAGGGAATTCTCAAGCTTAAGCCAGAGCAGGTGTGAACAGAAATCAAAACCCGTCCATTCGGCCTGTTTTTGTATGCTCTGTTTTCCCCATGCCCCTCTGCATCCGGATTTATTCAAAACCATTTTTTCCTCTTGAATATTATAACCATTATGACCCCTGTCAGAATCATTCCGCCGAGGACCACGGGATAGGCCCAGGGCTTTGTCAGTTCCGGCATATACCTGAAATTCATCCCGTATATTCCGGCTATAAAAGTCAGCGGAATGAATATTGTGGCAATTATTGTCAGGACTTTCATTACACCATTCATCTGATTGCTGGCCATATTCAGAATCAGACTTACCAGACTGTCGGCGGTAATTATCATGGTTTCCAGGTTGTCAAGCAGCTGAATCAGGTGATCGTTCAGATCGCGGTAGTAAATCATGTTGTTTTTGTCAATCGGCGGCGATACGGACTTTTTCTGCATGTCAATCGCGTTTTTAAACGGACGGATAACCTGGCGGAGCAAGACAGCCTTTTTTTTCAAGGTAAGCACCGCTGCCGCATCATCGTTCGCCTTGCCGAGATTTATCCTGGTTTCGTAAAATTCTATCTGCTCTTCGAGCGATTCAACAATCTGGAAATAGCCGTCTGAAACGACATCCATCAGGCAGAGCAGAAGATAATCGGCTTTTTTCTGCCGGATAATCCCTTTACCTTCGCTGAGTCTTTGGGTAATGGCGCCGAACGGATTGCCGGCGGCAAAGGTAATTACAACCGTATCCAGATGGATATATGCAAGATGCCTGAAAACCGGAAAGGCATCATCATTTTCTGATACCGCATCTTTCTGAATAATAAAATTAAAAGCCGGATAATCTTCCATCTTGGGACGGTGATCGTCATTCTGGATGTCTTCAAGAACCAGGGGATGAATATTGAATCTGTCCCCGACAGCCTGCAGCGCTTCGGAACCGGAAACGGAAGGATAATGGATCCAGACCGTTTCCCCGGACGGAATTTTCAGATTTTTCAATTCCTCAATTTTTACTTTTTCACTCGTCAGTTTTTTTTCATCATAAATAAGCACCTCGAACGGAGCCGCCGAAGCTGCTGTCGCGGCTTCTTTTCTGACAGTGCCGGGAGGTAATTTGTCCTTGCTTTTATATTTTTTCATCATGATAAACTCCGGGGTCCTGGAATATTTTAACTTGTAAAGGAAATAAAATCCAGTAATTTGGGGAATTGCCGGCAATTCTGATATGATTTTCGTTGAGAATATCAGGAGAGAATTTGCCTGATTCCTGTTGTTGCCCCATGTTTTATGTATTATTATCAAACATATTTCCCGGCCGGAGTCAGATGGAATGATAATCAGAAATATTGAGAAAAAAGACGCCGAAGCGATGTCGGCCATTTACAATTATTATATTGAAAATACGGTCTTTACCTTTGACGAAGACCCTTCGGACAAACAGTACTTTGCCGAAAAGCTGGAAAAGCTCGAAGGGAAATATCCCTGCCTGGCCCTCGAGGAAGACGGAAAGCTTGCCGGTTTCGCCTACGCATCGCCCTACCGCGTTAAACCCGCCTACAGATACACAGCCGAAAGCACGATATACCTGGATTACCATTTCGCCGGAAGAGGATACGGAACAATGCTCTACAGCGAATTGCTTGAAAAGCTTAAGCAGGCAGGCATAAGAAACGTCATAGCCGTACTCGGCCTTCCCAACAAAGCCAGTGAGGCCCTTCATAAAAAACTGGGCTTCCGCGAAGAAGGCCGGCTCAGGGAAGTCGGCTGGAAATTCAATAAATGGATTGATATCGGTTTCTGGAGGCTGGATCTGGAAAAACGGGGCCCTGTTGAGAAATAATCCTGAATCGCATAAATAAGTTGTC
>CAZKOK010000528.1:0-3154 GCA_964554355.1 uncultured Spirochaetia bacterium
AAAAAAGCCGGCGGAACAATTAAAACCAAGGAAGAAAAACAGAATGGCTGATAATCCTTTGATGAAAATATTCCGTATCAGGGACTTAAGGCAGAGAGTCTTTTTCACTGTCGGTATGCTGATAGTATTCAGAATAGGTGTATCCCTGACAATTCCCGGTATTGATATTAACACGCTGAAAAATTACTTTCTGGCCCAGGAAAGTTCAGGAACAATGGGATTTCAGGAATATCTGAACTTCTTTTCCGGCGGGGCCTTTAAAAACTTTTCTGTTTTCATGCTTTCCATCATGCCTTACATTACAACTTCAATTATCATGAATCTTCTGGTTCTTATTTTCCCGAAACTCAGGAAGATCCAGGAAGAGGAAGGCGGAAGAAAGAAAATCCAGAGATATACACGGTATGCAACCGTTGCCATGTGTCTGGTTCAGTCGTTTACAGCCGTAGCTTATGCCAAAAACTACACCCCTGATGCTATTATTCTTCCAATGCCTATATTTACGGCTATTGCAATGCTTACCGTAACTACCGGTACCATATTCCTGATGTGGATGGGTGAACAGATAACGCAGCGCGGAGTGGGTAACGGTATTTCGCTTATAATTTTTGCCGGTATTGTAGCCAGAATGCCCAATGCTGTTTCGATCCTGATTCAGCAGGTGCGCGACGGTCAGCTTAATATTGTGCTTGTAATTCTTATTTTTGCAATGTATGTCGGAGTTATAGCTCTGGTTATTTATGAGCAGCAGGGACAGAGGAAAATACCGGTCCATTATGCGAAAAGGGTTGTCGGACGCAGGATGTATGGTGCCCAGAATACATATATTCCCTTCAAGATTAATCCTTCCGGTGTTATTCCGGTTATTTTTGCTTCTGCGATTCTTACCTTCCCTGTTCAGCTTGCAGGTCAGCTTGGATGGACCGGATTATCCAATTTCCTCCGGTCTGATCGTGTATGGTATCAGATTATTTATGTAGTTCTTATTATCTTTTTCGCCTATTTTTACACTCAGGTTACCCTGAATCCTGTAGAAATCGCGAAACAGATCAGGGAAAACGGTGGCTCGATCCCCGGTATAAGAACTGAAAAAATGGAAGAACATCTGACAAGGATACTTACCAGAATCGTACTGCCCGGATCTATTTTCCTGGCCCTGATTGCTGTTATTCCGTCAATTGTTCAGGCACTTTTTAAATTCCCGGTTCAGGTCGCCCAGCTTATGGGCGGTACCTCTCTGATTATTCTGGTCGGGGTGGATCTTGATACTATTTCACAGATCGAAGGACATCTCAGGATGCACCATCAGGAAGGATTTGTTAAGAAAGGGAAAATACGCTCAAGGAGCTTATAGGGTATAAATATGAAGGTTAGAGTAAGTGTAAAACCAATGTGTGATAAATGCAAAATTATCAGAAGACGCGGTGTTCTCCGTATAATCTGTGAAAACCCGAAACACAAACAGAGGCAAAGGTAGGAGGAACAGATGGCTCGTATTGCAGGTGTAGATTTACCAAACAAACAGGTAAGAATTGCCCTTACCTATATTTTCGGAATCGGACAGACCTCCGCCGATGATATTTGCGACAAGATCGGACTCAATCCGGCTACAAAGGTTAATGATCTGAGTCAGGACGATATCAGCAAATTAAGGACAACTCTTGAAAATGATTATAAAGTTGAAGGTCGTCTAAGAACAGAAGTTGCTCTTAATATAAAGAGGTTGATGGATATCGGCTGCTACCGCGGCCTCAGACACAGGAAGGGTCTTCCCGTCCGCGGTCAGAGAACCAAAACTAATTCCCGGACAAGAAAAGGCAAGAAGAAGACTGTTGCCGGTAAGAAGAAGTAAGGATTGGAGGTATAGCTTTGGCTAAGGCAAAGAAGAAAAAAGAGAAAAAGACGGTTTATGAAGGAAACGTTTATATTCAGGCTACCTTCAATAATACAATAGTGACCGTTACGGATTTAAATGGAAATACTCTCTCATGGGCAAGTGCCGGTGGCTTAAGTTTCAGGGGAGCAAAAAAATCGACTCCCTATGCTGCGCAGATGACAGCTGAAACAGCAGTTAAAAAGGCCATGGATTTCGGCTTGAGAGAAGTGCATGTATATGTTAAAGGTCCGGGTGTGGGCAGGGAATCTGCGATCAGATCTCTTGGTAATCTCGGTCTGGCGGTAAGAAGTATCAAGGACATGACGCCGATACCTCACAATGGCTGCCGCCCAAGAAAAAGTAGAAGAGTCTAACAGGAGGCTGAAAATAATATGGCAAGATATATTGGACCGCAGTGTCGGTATTGTCGGACAGAAAAAAGAAAGCTGTTTCTCAAGGGCGAAAGATGCCATTCTGCCAAGTGCCCCATAGCCAAAAAGCGGACGGCCCCCGGTAAAGGACCAAAATCCAGACAGAAAAAGATGTCGGATTACGGTATCCAGCTGAGAGAAAAACAGAAACTTAAAAGAATATACGGAATGCTTGAAAAACAGTTCAAGCTTACTTTTGAAAAAGCCGAAAAAATGCAGGGGAAAACTGGTGAAAATCTGATAAGCCTGCTTGAAAGAAGACTTGATAATGCGGTTTACAGAATGAGATTTGCATCTTCAAGAAAACAGGCCAGACAGATAGTATCTCACGGGCATATTCAGGTAAACGGCAAGACAGTAACAATCCCGTCATTTATTTTAAGAATTAATGATGAAGTAACTGTAAAAGATGCCAGTAAAAAACTCGTAATTGTTAAGGAAAGCTTAAAAGAATACACAAAATCAGGAACCAGCTTGTGGCTGAATGTTGATCCTGATAAGATGAAAGGTGTAATTAAGTCTCTTCCGCAGAGAAATGAAATAACTGACCTGGCTGATATTAAAGAACAGCTGATTGTCGAATTATATTCAAGGTAGGGTAATAATGGCAAGAAAAAATCTGCTAAAAGGGTTTAAAAGGCCTAAAGGTATAACATTTGAACACACCGATGATAATAATTTTTTCGGAAGATTTATCGCTTATCCGTTTGAAAGAGGATATGGTGCAACAATCGGAAACACCCTTCGCAGAATCCTGCTGTCTTCCATACAGGGATATGCAGTAACAGCTATTAAAATCACCTCTTATGACGAAGATGGGGCTCCGCATATTATTTCCAGCGAGTAC
>CAZKOK010000529.1:0-3149 GCA_964554355.1 uncultured Spirochaetia bacterium
TCGGATATAATTATGTGTTCAATAAGTATTCAAAAACTTATATTTCCGGTGAAGCATACTTTAATTATAGTTATTATAACAATAAATACTATAGATTTTGTGTCGGCCAAGACAAAGAATCATATGTTAACCTGCAATCAATGAACTTAAGTAAAACGGGATTCAAAATCCTGATCGGTAAACGACAGCATGTATGATCCGTCTTTTGCCCTGATCTGAAACCCGCCCTGCATTCTTCCTTCAAACTTCATTTCAAGACCTTTATCCAGCCTTGATTTAAGCTCTTTATTAAGGTATGCAGAAAACTCTTTTTCCATCTCTTTGGAAAGGACCAGTTCCATACTCTGCTTTTGGCTGTCCCATTTTTTAATCAGATCAAGAATCAGTGACTTGATGAATTCTTTTTCCTGAAGCGCCGACCTGATATTTTCAGAAAGAGTCTGACCGGCAAGCAGTCCGGTAATCTTCTGTTTCAATGCAGCGATTGCCTGTTCGGATGCCATACCGAGATCAGCCTTACCATGGGAAACAAGCTGCTCAGCCTCTTTTTTCCCGTTATCGATTATTTTCTGCGCTTCCCTGGCGGCGTTATCTGCTATTTCCTGTTTTTTCTGTTCTGCCTCAGCCAGTATTGTTTTTGCTTCGCTGCGAGCTTTTTCAATTCCTTCCTGGTAGAGTTTATTTGTCAATTCCTGAAGTTTTTGACTCAATTTTCCTTCTCCTACAGCGTTTTTCGGTGAATTATATTATGTAGCTACTAATATAAGGATTTTTCGAATATTCTCAAGCCCCAAACAGCAAAAACTGCATGCAGATTTTACATTTTTGTGCTTTTTTCGTAAGAAAGCGTAAATAAATCCCAAAATTCCTCACGCTACGATGCTGCGGATTATAGCGACGCTACGATACCTGCTTTAGTGAATGATAAAACAATTCCATGAAATAATCACTTTACACACAAAAAGACTTTTGGTTTTCTGAAAACCAAAAACAACGTTGCGTCGTAGCGTGAGCTTAATTATGGACAGATTACACTTCATGCATTAATATTTTACTGATGTCAGATAAAAATTATAAAAAAAACAGCGGTCTTCCCACCTCTGATATCCGCCTGTCCACTATCACAAACAAGGGGGTTTTCGGCATTCTGCTGCAGATTTTCGGCCCGCTTGGGGACAGACTCCTTGGTGTCCGCAAAATCCGGCGGATGTATGAACGTCTCAGGCTTCAGGGGCTTGAAAAATATGAATTCCTTGAGAAATTCCTGACCAAAAAAGGTATCAGGTTTACTGTAAAGGATACTGAACTTGAATATATCCCCAAAAATGGTCCCGTTATTCTGGTGGCAAATCATCCTCTGGGCGGACTGGAAGGGATTCAGCTGGCCTGGATATTACGTAAAGCAAGAGCTGACTACAGGATTTTTGTAAACATTATGCTTTATTACATCAAGGAACTTGCTGATTTTTTTATTTTTGTCAATCCGATGACTCCCGGAAGCAAAATGAATTTCCAGGCCATAAACGAATCCTACAAATGGCTTCGAAACGGTCATTGCCTTCTGGTGTTTCCGGCAGGAAGGGTTGCGCTGTTCAGGCCGGAGAAAGGATATATTACCGATGAGTCATGGGACCAGATAAGTGTTTCACTCGGTAAAAAAGTAAGGGCCTCATATGTCCCGATATTTGTGGAAGGCCATTCAAGCCGTGCGTTCAGCATCATGTGCCGGCTGTTTTTCCCCATGAAGCTGTTTCTTCTGGTTTGGGAGTTTTTTAAAAGCTTCAGTCAGGAAATAAAATTCCGGATTGGAAGACCGGTGGATTTTTCAGAAATTGCGGATATGCCGGCTAAAAAATCCAATGCATATTTAAGAATGCGCACATATCTGCTAAGCGGTGTATATCTGTCATATGAAGACAGCAAATCCAGATACCATAAATACCATGAAAAACCTGCACCGGCAGACAGCGCCGTTTATGAGCCACTAACTACCCGGAAGCTGCCGGATGAAAACATCCTGTTTGAAGACAAACAGATTTTAATAGGTTTCGGCAGGATGAACGACCTTCCACAGACTGTAAATTCGATAACTTCGCTGAGCAGAGTACACCTTGATTATTCGGATGAAGATCCGGAAAACGGTATTTCGGCATATGACAGACAGTGCCGGCATTTTTTCCTTATAGATAAAAAAAGCAGATCAATTGACGCTGCCTGCAGGCTTATGAAATATGAAGATAACGGACAATTATATTCAGCAAATATATTCAATTTTGACAGGAATTTTCTTAAGTCGCTTGATTCAGGCTGGGAACTGTCAAGGCCTTTTTTCAGAAACAGAATACCGGGTTATACCGAAGGAAAATTTTTGTCTGCGGTTTTATCGTTTATCAAAAAACAAGCCCCCGATGCTTTCCTTTTCGGCACTGTACCTCTCGTATTTCCATACAGAATCCCGGATTATCTGAGGACAGGCAGGGCCCTGCTGATTAATGCCCTTGCCGGAAAAGAACGCCTGCCTGACAAAAAGAAAAAGCCAAGACCTCCGTCAAGATATTATCCCGCTCCGCATATTCCTTATCCTTTCAGACTTCATTACGAAGCTGAAGAATATATTGACCGTTATAATTTTAATATTGAGATGACACAGACAGTCCTTGAAGCCCTGACAGGCAGCCGGGACCCCATGCCTTTTCTGATAAGGGAATTATATAAATCCAATGCAAGATTCATTTCAGCAGGAACGGTAACAGGTCTTATCCCGGCCCTGCTGTTTGTTTTACCGCCTTCAGCTAAATAAGGAATCTTCCGTCTTTTATTATTTCCTTTCTGCTTCTGTCTTTCAGTACGGCTGTAACATCAACATCGCTGCCGCCGATCATCATATCTTCATGTATATTGGCAGTATTAAGACCGAAAGCTTTGAGCTGATCATCATCATAATCGGCAAACTCGACCAGGGTAAAGGGGTATGCTTTGCCAAGAGCCAGATGACATGCCGCATTTTCATCATAAAGTCCGTTGTAGTATATAATTCCAGTTTGGGCAAACGGCGATTGGGGATCAACCAAAGCCACTTCGCCGATATATTTCGTCCTTTCATCGATTTTAAACAGATTTTCAAGACTCTCCTTCCCTTTGTCTGCTCC
>CAZKOK010000530.1:0-3141 GCA_964554355.1 uncultured Spirochaetia bacterium
TTCACTGAATAAAGATAATCCTCCGGATTACCAAATTATCATCGTAATCTTTTTTGAAATTATAGTTATAAATACGAATAAATTGCTAATATGATATTATTTTTTTCATTGCAACTGTACTAGTTTCAATTTATTGAACACATCATCTGGTATAGATTCTTTAAGAACAATCTTTATAGTATCTTCATTCAAATTCTCACTTATAAAAGCTTTAGTAAGATTGGAAGAAATGTTCTCTGGTGACAATGTCCACATACCACCGGATATTGGATCTACAATCAACCATCCAATTAATCCGCCAACTAGTATATTTCCAGCGATATACCAGCCAGTTAAATGTCCTGTAATTTGAACCTGGAAAGTCTCATATCCATCTTTAGAAATCTTTACTATATAAGATGCACTTTTAAAATAACCATCACCTTTCGATAAAACTACTGTGGCTGGAGTAGTTCCTGTATATACCTGCATATTCGTATAAGCATTAATTACTTCAATTTTGGCTGAACTGGGTTCTGATGTAAAATTAATGTTCTGACTCGTTCCTGTAAAAATTGTGGAGCAACCCAATAATACAAAAATTAGGTATAAAGCAATAATTTTTAATATATTTTTTTTCATTTTATGATCCACTGTTCATATTTTAATATGAAAATATAGAATGTCAAGATTAATGGAGATTTGACAAACATTACTCTTAGATTGAAACATCTTGAGAAAACACGAGTCGCCAATCAGCGTAAGCGTAACACTGTTTTCAAAAATTAAGTCTATATTCAGCAAGAAATTAGAAAACCGGGAAGCAAAAAGTGTGCAACTCTTTATCTTGCATAAGAAATTTATAGGAATTTCAGGTAATTTACGGCAGTCAGGAAGAGAGTTTTCGGCTGGAACCGTCCCGGGAGGTAATAATTCGGTGAAAATCAATTCATTTATTGTCATTTTGACTGAAAAATGATATACTAGTATATCAAGGAGGAAGGAAATGATTGCGGTGAGAATACCGAAGGAGATAGAGGATCGTCTTGACAGGATTGCGAAGCTTACCGGCCGAACGAAAACATTTTACGTGCGTGAAGCCATCCTTGAGCATCTGGATGAACTTGAGGATGTTTATGTGGCGGGAAAAGTACTTGAGAATGTACGGTCCGGAAAGGAAGAAACTGTTCTGCTTGATGATCTTTTGAAAGAGTATGGCGTGGAAGATTGAAATCGCGAAAAGTGCGGCCAAACAATTAAAAAAACTGGAAAAGCAGACAGCAGTCCGTATTCTAAAATTCCTTAACGAAAAAGTAAAAAAAGATCCTCGGGCACTTGGAGAAGTTCTTCATGGACGGTTGTCCGATTTCTGGAAATACAGGGTCGGGGATTACCGGCTTATCTGTGAGATACAGGATGGAAAACTGACGGTGCTTGTTTTGAAGCTCGGACACCGGCGGGAAGTGTATCAGGAGAAGTGATATTCTGATTTTTGAAAAAAAGCAGGAACAGGAAATTTCTGAGCAGAAATGCTGGAGGAAGTTTTTGAGTTATGTGTCTGCGTCCAAATTAAGACTGTCTATTTGGAGCTAAAGCTCGAGTCAGAGGGATAGAGCGGAGTACCGCTCGTGTCGGTGGGATTATTGTTAGGGATAGACCGACATAATATTTGGGATAGACTGACTTACCGAATTATCATCATGTGCGCTATGCAAGCCCGTTAGATTGGGATGCAGAGCTTTAATATATAAAGATTTGCTGAAACTTCTTCAGCATCCTGGCAGGTGGAAAAAATCCTGCCCTCCAAAGAATGGTATTACAGGAGGAAGCGAGTCTTGCATGCGTTCGGTTAACCGGATGTGTGAAGCGTAGACAGCGACCATGAAAGCCATATGAATCAACCTCGTAATAATTTGGTTCAATTGATGAAAGGACGGGACTCTATTACTACGGGGCGATCCTGCAGAAAACATATGTTTTCTTTGGACTGAGACAACAGGCTTCTGTCCGCCTCACAGACCAGAATATTGAAATCAACCGCATTGAAAACCTGTCTCTCAAGGGCGGCGGAACAGGCCGATTCGATAACATCATCAGAGTGGAAGCCCATGGAAACGATGCGTTCTGCGATCTCCGGTTCGATATCCGAAAGTCCGGACGGCGCTGAAAGGATCCGGTCAAAATACTTATGCGCCGAATGCCCGATGCATCCGGCAGTTTTCAGAAGAAGTCTTTTAATGGATGCGTTTTTATACATTGAAATCATTCGAGTCCCTCCAGGGGGGCTGGAATAATACTGAACCAATATATAAAAATATACTTATAGATATTATCTGGAAGATTTGATAAAATCAGAAAGAGGTTGTTAATCAGGATTTTTAATGGTTGATTAAGAACAGTAGGTCAAGAATAAGGATTATCTGTTGGGAAAACTTGAAAAACTTCTTGCTAAAATAATGCGCGGGAATTCTGATAAAAACATATCTTTTTCGGATTTATGTTATGTATTATCAGTTTTCAATTTCAGGGAGAGAATTAAAGGTGATCACCATATATTTTCAAGAGAAGATATTGAGGAAATCCTGAATATTCAGCCTCTTGGTAAAATGGCAAAAAGTTATCAGGTAAAACAGGTCAGGGATATAGTGATAAAATATCATTTGGGAGCATAGTATGATAATGAAATATGAAGTAATAATTTTCTGGAGTACAGAAGACAATGCCTTTATTGCTGAAGTTCCTGAATTGCCGGGATGTATGGCTGATGGTCAGACTTATGAACTTGCGCTTACAAATGTTGAAACGATAATGAATGAATGGATTGAAACAGCCAAAGAAATTGGTCGTGAAATCCCAAAACCCCGGGGCAAGCTGATATTTGCGTAAAATGCTTTAATCCCATATTCTCTGGACAAATAACAGGATCGCTAATATCATTTTAGCAGAATACGCATAATGAAAGCCGCTTCTCCGAAAAAATCAGCTTCATCGCCCTCCAACCCGGCACCTATACCCTCGGCGAGATGATTATGGAAGCCGGAGAAGTATCTGCCAGCCACAACTGGAAAGGAGTACTCTTCGGGAGTGAATTCGCTGAAACACCTGTTATCCTGGCAACAATCACAACCGAAAACGGCGGCAACAACTGCCACCCCGACATCA
>CAZKOK010000531.1:0-3137 GCA_964554355.1 uncultured Spirochaetia bacterium
GCAAGCAGTCCATAGAAAAGAGTAATATTAAAATAACCTGCAGTAATTGCGGAAATTACTATAATTATTGAACAGACAAGCATTGTATTCCCGCCTGATTTGAGTCTGATTTCCCTGCGCCGTTCATCCCTTTCCATATTGCGGAATTCTTCCAGCTTAACAGGATCTTTAAGGACCATTCTCAGTCTGATAATAATTACTGCCCCAAGCAGAATAATTCCGGTAAGGATCCCGAATTGAAACCCCGAAAGGAAATCATTTAGTGAATTTATATGAAACCATTCAAAGTGTCCGGCAAGCAGCAGAAAGGCGGCTGCAAGAATCCCGGCAGAAACGAGAATTATTCTTGTCTTTATTATTTTTTCATATTTTTCCATTATTTGTCCTCCTGATCGTCGATTTCCGAAAAATCAAAAACTTCTTCAATTTGCCTGCCGAAATAACCTGCAATTTTATAGGCAAGTGGCAGCGAAGCAGTATATTTCCCGCATTCGATGGATGTAATTGTCTGTCTGGTAGTTCCGACTGAAAATGCAAGTTCAGCCTGCGAAACTTTCCTTTCTTTTCTTAATTTACGAATATGCGTTTTCAAATACAACTCCTTTGCAAAGCAGGCTTTGCATTTATTGTATAGTACGCCTTGCATAAAATGTCAAGCAGACTTTGCACATTTTTTAAAGAAACCTGAAGAAACAGGCCAAACTTCCATTTCCCAATTCGTGGTCCGGGGTCTGTCCCCGTTTTATATTTGACTGAATTACTCGGGATTTATTATACTTTATATAAAGCGGAATTCAGTTTGCTTTATATGGAGTAAAAAACCATGAATAAACCTAATCCAAAGGCAGATGAATATCTTGATAACATAACAAAATGGAAGACTGAATCAATTATGCTTAGAAAGATCCTTTTGTCATGCGGGCTTGAGGAAGAGCTCAAGTGGGGCAAGCCATGCTATGCGCTGAACGGCGGCAATGTGGCTATCGTGCAGGGTTTTAAGGAATACTGCGCGGTGCTGTTCGTAAAGGGTGCTCTGCTTAAGGATCCTGAAGGCATTCTTGTGCAGCAGACCGAAAATGTTCAGGCGGCCCGCCAGGTCCGGTTTACAGGTATAGATGAAATTACCAGACAGGAAACTGAGCTGAAAGAGTTAATCGGTGAGGCTGTTCAGACAGAAAAATCCGGACTTAAAGTGCCGTTAAAAAAGACTTCTGAATTCAAGATGCCTGATGAATTCAGAAGCAGATTAAATCAGGATTCCCGTCTCAAAGACGCATTCGAAGCTTTGACGCCTGGCAGGCAGAGGGCCTATATTCTGTATTTTTCTTCAGCAAAACAGTCAGCAACCCGCGAGGCAAGAATTGAAAAATATACGCCGGAAATTCTTGACGGGATCGGGTTGAATGAGCAGTGATTTTGGTTGAAGTATAATCTCACGCGGCGACGCTACGGGCGGGATGGTTGGTATGAGGGCTTCGGGCTTACAGGCGGTATGATTACAGGTGAAAAATATTTCAGGGTTTCCTGCAGAGTCTATTGATGTTTTGGGAATTGGGGCTGTCCCCATTCTGCTTATTGTTATGTTCCTGTACACACTATCTTTTAAAATCTTTTATGTATATTTGCACTAAATATATTATTTCCAGGAAATTTTCCGGCTCTCACTCAAATCCGTAGCGTCGTCGCGTGAGAAAAAATACCCTGTCAACTTTCATGCGCTGAAATCGGACTCGTCATAGAAATACTGGTCGCCGATTATAAGCCAGAAATTCTGTATATATCCCATTTCGTCATATTCAATTTCAAGTTTTCCTGTGATAGTACATTTTTCAGGATTGTCTATATAAATGTTCAGAAGCTCCCCGGGATTGTTTTCCGGATAAAGGGCCATAAACCCGAATTCCTTCATGTTGTGGATCAGATTCAGGTCCGGATCTTCCTGCATTCTTTGATGGATTTTGGGTTCAAGGAATACGGCAGTCTTCAGGTGATAGAAAATTTCATCAATATACGAAAAAAGCATATCGACATCGGGATCACCGTATTCAAGCATATAAATAATGTCCGCCGGATCCCGGCCGTACTCCGATGCAAAAAGCGATAACACGCAGGACAGATTGTAATGCGCCCAGGCGGTTGCATCCTCGACGCTTGCCGCGCAGTACCATAGCTTCACGGCCCTGAGCAGGTCGCCGTCCTTGTAGGCTTTCAATCCAAGTGTATTGAGCCTGTTCGAATCAGCATTTTCGAGATTATTCGTTACCATATATTCAAATACACCGAAATCGATCAGGTCGTTCAGGTCGGGTATTTTCTGCGCATATGCAATACCGCAGATACACAGGAACAGGATGACAGCTGGTTTTCTCAAGAATATCTCCTTTGCGATGTTGTTTCATTTACAGTTTAGCACTGTATATTGTTTTTCCAATGGATTCGATTGATGAGGATTGGGGAAAAATGGGGACAGACCCGTTTCCGGAAATTCCTTTATATTTTTCACAAAAAATGCAGCATTGTTAGGTTATGTAAATTCAACACTGTCCAAAATAAACGGGTCTGTCCCCAATTTTCCTGAATTCTTCGTGTTCATTGTGATCTTTGCGGTTTAGAAATGAACCGCTTTCACTGAAAAACAACACTTCCCGGCAGCCCGTAAAACCCTCACCCAAATCCATTCATAATTCATAATTATCCTAAATAGTTTTGACTCAATGCAGCGGAGTGCTATAATTAAAGTGACTTAATCAGGGACAGTTAATGACGATAAAGTTTGTATGTAATAATGAAGATATAACCCTCGAAACAGCACCCGGAGTTCCTGCGCTTGATATAATCCGAAACGATATCGGCTTTACAGGCTGCCGCGAAGGCTGCCGCGAAGGGGAATGCGGGGCATGCACTGTTCTTGTCGGGAGTCTGAACCAAAGCGGGACTGTTTCGTACAGGGCTGCAGCTTCCTGTATGATTCCTGCTTTGGAATTAAACGGGAAACATATTGTTTCGATCGAGGGGATCTTTTCGGACCTGCTTTCGCCGCAGCAGGAGTATTTTATCGAGGTGCATGCCAGCCAGTGCGGGTTCTGCACACCCGGTTTTCTTGTGTCGCTTACAGGTTTTTTCTTCTCAAGTCCTGA
>CAZKOK010000532.1:0-3099 GCA_964554355.1 uncultured Spirochaetia bacterium
ACAGACTCTGAATGGGCCTATGCAGCTGTCAGCGGCCGCTGACACGAACATTGATGTCTTTGATAACTCTGTGTTCTTTCCTACTTGAGAATCATCGTAGTCTTTCCGATGCGGATGGTATCACCGGCATGGATTCTTACACGTTTGTTTTTCTGGACACGGCGGCCGTTCAGCAGTGTCCCGTTGCTTGAGGTATCGACAAGATAGCACGCTTTTCCTTTCCTGATTATTTTGGCATGTTTTCTGGAAACTGCGTTGTCATTAGCCAGAACTATTTTGTTCACCTTGTCCCGGCCGATCTGAAAAGATCTTTTAAGTTCGATATTCCTGCCCCTGCAGACAAGTCTGACCGGATCTCCTCCGCTTCCCGGGGAAACGATATTTGATGCAGCCATTATCCTGATCGGCTGTTTGAATGTTTCACGGGCCTGGAATTTTGCAGCCGGCTTTTTTCGGGGAGCGGATTTTTTGGGAGACGATGCCTTTTTTCGGGGAGATGCTTTCTTTCTGCCGGATGCCTTCCGGGGTGCAGGGGATTTTCCGGCAGCGGGTTTCTTCTTTGATTTGGCAGGACTTTTCCTTGCCTGCTTTTTTGCAGGTGTTTTCTTCTTTTTGGGTGCATGATGAATCTTTACTACCTTGAGTTTCGCCATTTTTTTCCGGCGTTGCTCAAGTTTTTTAAGCACCTTATTGTTTTTTTTTACCTGTTTATCTTTTTTCCCCTTAGGCCGTGCGGCTTTGGCACTCTTCTTTGTCGGTTTTGTTATCGGCTTGCCTGAAAGATAATCCCGTATTGCTTTCCTGCGGAGATTTTTATATCTGAATGAACCGGCATGGTTCCTGAGTTTATGAATCAGTTTTTTCAGATCATCGTAACGTTTATTCTTTTTGCAGTGCATCATTTTTTTGATGACTTTCCTCATATAGCGGGGAATTCCGGGATTCAGTTTCTGCGGCCGGATGTATTTACCTTTTCTGATTTTTGAAATTGAATCAGCCGTAAATGAACCGGGAAAGGGCTGTTCTCCTGTAACCATCTGATAAAGCATAACACCTGTGGAATAAATATCCGACCGTTTATCAACATGCTTGCTGCTTAAAAGCTGTTCGGGAGACATATATGCGGGTGTTCCCATTATTACGCCGGTATTGGTAAGACCTTCATCGTTGCCGGGCCGGGCGGTAGCAATACCGAAATCGCATAATTTTACATCGCCCGCCCTGGATAAAAGCACATTATCCGGTTTGATGTCACGGTGAACTACATTATTATCATGTGCGTATTTGAGTCCTTCGCATATTTCAAGAAGAATAAGAAGAGCAGCCTTGCTTGAAATCCTTTTATTTTTTTTTATCAGGTCATCAAGCGATAAACCGTCGACAAATTCCATGGTAATATACCATGATTTGCCGATTGTAAACTGATTATATACTTTTACTATGTTCTGATGATTAAAAAGGGACATCAATTCGGCTTCCCGCTGAAAACGCTTTTCAACGACAGAGCGTTCCTTTATCATCAGCTGTTTTATGATGACAGTCTCTTTTGTTTTTGGGTCATAAGCCTTGTATATCTTGCCCATACCTCCCTGACCGATAACGTCATGGACAGTATAATTACCGATTTTCTTCATTTACGCTTCCATGCAGCCTTTTTTGTCACTTTTTTAAGAATTTTCTGATCTATAAAGGACTTCATAGTGAATGTCTTGTTTATATTATTATCCAGAACAATGATGTCCTGTTCAAGATCAATTTCCTTTTCAGGATCAATAAAAGCTATTATATATTTTGCAGGATTATGTATCTGAACAAATTTTCCATCGGCCCGCAGATTATATATCGTTTTTATTGATCTGTGGCCGCCGAAATAATAGCGTTTTTCCTTTGGATTGGAGCTGTCCAGATAATACTTAAGCATACGGTCAACGCTGTTTTTCTGGGCATCATCATCAGCAGTCCAGGTCAGCCCTTCAATTATCTCGGGATGCTGGCGGTAATCTGTCAATGAAGCAGTCCCGTAAAACTTTTTCGGTTCGGCATGTGATATAAGAAAATTTCTGCCTATGGCAAGAAGCGGAAGGTTCTTTTCAAATTTGTAAAATGCATCAATCATTTTGCTGTCATAAAATTTTTTCATATATTCATAAACCATCAGGCTTTCCCATGCAAATTTGCGGAAAGCATGATTTCCATTGTCGCTTTCATTGCAGATATTTTCATGATTACCTTTAAGAAAATGAAAATTTTCGGGATATGCGCTTTTCAGGACCATTACAATTTCCATCAGGCGCATGCTGTTTCCCATCTCCTGATCCATATGTTTTGATGAATGAAATCCGGATGTAAATTCCTTGTAGGCGGCTTTCCATCTCTCGCGTGTCCCGTGTTCGGAATGGAAACCATCGCCGATACATACAATCTGAATCTGATTGAATGCCAGTTTCTGAAGTACCGACATGCCGGCAGTATCAGTGAATGAAAGAAGATTTATAATGAATTTAACACGGGCATGAAGATCCGGAACAATTATTGTGGGTATATTTTTCTTCAGACGGATAATGCCTCCGGGCAGTTTGCCAGAGTCAGGAGGTCTTATATCAGGATTTTCGCAGGTAAGAACATTATTCGCATCTTCAATTACTTTAAGATATTCAGCCCCGGGAGGAGAACTCCTTTTCCGGTATATTTCAATAATGTTCTGCTTAATCCGGTCTACTTTGGTCTGGTTGAAAATTTCATTAATCTTCATATCTGCCTAATTATAAATGCAGCGCATTTAATACGTTAATAGTATAAAAGGTATATTTACATACTAACCTGATTGCCCCTGGCAGGCATTGTCAAAAAAAAGCAGCAGTTTAACACTGCTGCTTTCAGGATGATTATTCCATCATAACTGTTTTGTTAACAGCTACAAAACTTTCACCGATAACTGTCAGTACCTGATCGAGTGCTTCTTCTTCCTCTTCTGCTTCCATTTCTTCCTTGAAAACAGCAATTTTAAAGAGTTTTGATGTACTCTGAACCGGGCCGTTTTTGAATTCTGCAAATTCATCAACTGCAAGATCAGCTTTCAGCGATGCGCCTTCGGCTTCG
>CAZKOK010000533.1:0-3097 GCA_964554355.1 uncultured Spirochaetia bacterium
TTTCCTGCGGAATGGATTAATATTGGGCCAGATGAAATAGGGAAGGGCCATACCGCCTTCAAGCATCGCCTGGTTAAATGATCCTGGCCGGTTTATTTTGTCATCAGGATGGACAAATGCCAGAAGCCTTCCGTATCCGTCGAAAAGTTCGTAGGCAAGGGGCAGGAAAAACCTGAAATCCTTTACGCTTTTCCCCTGTTTTTCCATTGCCGCTATAATAAGATTTTCCAGATAATCTTCTGCGAGTTTTGCATAGTAATTATGGTTTGCAGCCGGTCTGCGGTCCTTTATTCTGCTGATAATATTGCCGGCAAGCTTTTTCCCGAGTACTTTTTTCATATCCGGCCAGCGATTTTCAATTCCGGTAAGATAATCTTCCCATTCACTGCTGTCTGTACTGATAAATTTGCCGGAGGAGTTTATCTCAAAACTGATTTCGGCTGTATCGATGCCGAGAAAGCGGATGGAAATATTGCCCTGGTCGAAAACCTTTATAGTGTCGCCGTCATGCGTGTTCTGACGTATGCTTCCGATTCCATTGCCGTGATATCCAGGTCCTGAGACAAGGTATTTCAGATTTGATCCCTTTATTATTTTGTCCATTTTTTCCTCCGTTTTTTTGTAATGCAGGCTTAAAATAATTATCTGTCCACGGAATATAATGAAAGAACACTTACCCGATAAATTTGTGAAAATCTCCTATGCAGGTAAGCTGGTTATCAATCATGTATTCCCTGATACCGGCCAGGACTTTCTCACAGGTATATGCATCAGTGAAATTGGCCGTACCTATCTGAACAGCAGAAGCTCCGGCAAGAAGATACTGTATTGCGTCTGAAGCACTGCTGATTCCTCCCATGCCTATAACAGGAATTCCGACTTTTCTGCAGACTTTATAAACGCAGGCCAGACCGACAGGCAGAATGGCAGGACCGGACAGGCCGCCCGTTTTTGCAGAAAGGACAGGTTTCTTTTTCTTTATGTCAATTATCATCCCTACAAGTGTATTGATGCAGGAAACGGCATCGGCTCCGCCGTTTTCCGATGCCTGGGCTATGGAGGTTATATCAGTTACATTGGGCGTAAGTTTTATTATGAGGGGTTTGTCCGTAATCTTTCTGATTGTGGCTGTAAACTTTTCAACCATTGCGGCATTGGTGCCGATTATCATGCAGCCTTCCTTTACATTGGGGCAGGAGAGATTTATTTCAAATCCCCAGACGCCGTCCTTTTCATCAAGCAGTTCAATAACCTTCAGATAATCCTTTTCTTCAGACCCTGCGACATTGACAACACAGGCTGGTGCGGAATCAGAAAGAAAGGGCAGTTTTTCTTCTATAAAATTTTCAACCCCGACATTTGCAAGGCCGATTGAATTAAGCATACCGCAGGGTGTTTCAACAAGTCTTGGAGGATCATTTCCCGGACGAGGGACATATGTTACTGCTTTAGTATAAATAGCGCCGAGAAGACTGATATTGCACAGATCCTTGAATTCCTGGCCATATCCGAAGGTACCCGAAGCGGCGCCGACAGGATTATTCAACATACCGTTGCCGATTTTTACACTCAGGTCCAATTTATATATCCTCCGGGGAAAACAGGTCCTTCCTTGCAGACCCTTACGAATTCACTGTTTTCATCATTAACTTTTACAGCGCATCCCATGCATGCACCGAGGCCGCAGGCCATGATCTGTTCAACTGAAATCCAGATCATGCATCCTTTTTCTGCAGCAAATTCTTCACAGCCTGCAAGCATTGCATCCGGACCGCAGGCATACATTGTAAATGAGAAATCAGATGCTGACTGCCTGAGATAATCAACGGTAGTCCCTTTAAAGCCATGACTTCCGTCATCAGTGCAGATCACGGACTGTTCCCATATTTCCCTGGGCAGTCTGGGCAGAAAACCGGAACTCCGGTAGCCGAGTATTACCTGCGGGCAATATCCTTTATTCGAAAGTTCATAAAAAAGGTACTGTACAGGACCAAGTCCTATCCCTCCTGCTACCAGTACAGGACGGGTGTCTTTTTCGGGAGCAGGGAAAACATTTCCAAGCGGACCTGTGACATTTATAATGTCATTTTCAGATGATAAGGAAATTCTTTTTGTTGCAGGACCTCTTTTCTGGATTATCATTGAAATTGACCTGTCAGAGGCGGCAGATACGGCAAAAGGCCGTTTGAGAAGATAACCGCCTGTGTCAGTCGTTTTCAGACTGACGAATTGTCCGGGTTCGGGTTTTACAAGATCATCAGGCCAGGAGAGAACCAGTTCAAAATATTCTTCCGACAGTTTTATGTTATCGAGAACAACTGTATTGAATTGACGCATCATTTTTTGGATTTCCTGCCTGAATCAAGAATATTCTGCCAGTTATTTCTATCAATCGACGGAAGAATATCTGATTTAAGGTAATTTGATAATCCTGAAAGTCTGTCAACTGTTTCCTTGCTTATGATGTGTTCTGCACTGCAGGCTTCGCTGGATGCAGTTTTTTCATCAAGAAGGAGTATTTCCCTGAAAAAGGAGTCGAGTTGATTATGTTTTTCAAAAACCCTGGAAGCCTGTGCTTTACCTTCTGTAGTAAGTGTAATAAATGAGTTTTTTTCATAATCAATAAGACCCTTGCTTTTAAGCTGCTTGAGGGCACCGCTTACGGAAGGCATTCTGACATCAAGATATTCAGCTATTTCCTTTACTCTTGCAACCCGGTTTGTGTTTTCAAGTTCAAGAATAGCTTCGAGATAATCTTCCTGGCTGGGTGACAGATTTTTCATCTTTGCCATTTGCAGATTACTATACAGTAAAAATTATAAATTTGCAATGAATCAGGTGTCCTCATATATCTTGCGTTCCAGAACTGTCCGGCAGAATAATACGTCAATACTGCCATTGGCGGTTATATTAATTTCCATAAGAGCAAATATGCTTTTATTCCATTTAATTCCTGAAATAGATTCATTGTCCGGGATTTTCCCTGTTAATTTCCCAAGGTAAATCCCCGGAAAAACAGGAAACGGGATTCCGGCGGAAGACTCCGCTTCTGTTTTCGAACAGGACATGAATGGAGTAAAGCAGGCAATATCAAGAT
>CAZKOK010000534.1:0-3091 GCA_964554355.1 uncultured Spirochaetia bacterium
AAAATGGTCCAGATTTAAAGGATGTTTTGCCTGTTTAAACTCTTCAATCTTCATTTTCAGCTGATCAAGTTCAATCAGTTTTCTGCTGATTTCCACTTCAAGCTGTTTTTTTTCATGCAGTACGTTCTGTATCTGGTATTCCGATTTCTTTTTGTAAAAAAGAAAGTCATTAAGTTCTTCCTTGTAGGACAAATAAATCATGGTAATGAACATAAGCAGGAATAAAAGAATACTGAAACCGACACCTGCTTTCCCCAGTACTATGGCGGATGATTCGATGCTGATAAACAGGGAAATACAGAAGAACAGTGATTTAAGCAGGGGCTTTGTTTTGAAAAAGCCGTAACGGTAGGAAAGGATAATAGCCAAAATCCAGAAGAGTATTCCGTACGGAGTATTATACTGAATAAAAATGGAAAAAGCGGATGCGATGCATAAAAGCAGAATATGGAATACTTTAAGGACCGCAGGTTTCATAAAAGAGGTAATCAGAAGAAGCAGGGCGATAGATCCTGTAAGCCAGAAGCTTGGATTCGCAAAACTTTTCCTGATATCTCTGTGCTGGACCAGTGATATAATTACAATAGAAAACAGAATTATAAAAGTACAAACCAGGCCAATGAAATTTATTGTATAGATAAATTTTGACTCTTTATGGGAATTCCCACCAAACATTATACGCTTCATTTGCAGTCATTATAGCATCCATTTGGCTGCATTTTACAGAATTAATTTCTTTTGTCAGTTTGGCAAGTATTTTTTTATAATCCCAGGTATTGTCATGCAGCGGATTATATTTTCTGATTTTCCTGTCATAATCCCTGTCACGAGCATAGTCGCTGATCATAATGATTGCCAGCAAATTCAGGCCGCGTTTGATTATTCTTCTGTCTCCTCCCGGGTAGTTCGATATCCTTTCAAGCCGCTGGAAGATATCGGCGTTGTCCGAGAAATTATGGAGGAAGTACGGTTTGATATTCCTGTGTGTTTCACTCAGCAGATAGATCAGGTGTGAAACAGCTATCCTGTGAGGATCAGGGCAGTTTGCAAGGAAAGGAAGCTGTACAATCAGATGGGTAATCTTGTTGCTGTGCAGTTTGTTTCTTTTCTGCCTGCTCAGGTTAAATAATTCGGCTACATCATCAATAATTGATTTAAATACTTTTTCATCTACTGTATTTTGTTCTAATTGTCTGTTTAACATCTGCATAATGGGCCCCCTCGCTATTTACATCGTGGGACAGGTTAATGCAGCTGTCAATATAACTAAAGTTATACGGATTTCAGGGTATTTTGCCCTTTTTTATAACCGCGGTTATAACATTATCTGACATGGCGAAGTATTATTTGAATTATAGAAAAGTCTATCTGTAAAAATCATTGCTTTGAAAAGTAGAATTATCAGGCGCAGCGGGTTGTCAGCTGCTTTTCGGTATTTGCTGCTGTAGGCAGCAGATACCGGCCTGAACTGTTTCGGCCATATTCTGTTCCGGGAATATGGTCTTTTGGTTTCTATCAGTAATATCCGGAACATACAAAGAGAGGAATTGAGTTGACTGTTCCGCCTGTAATATTCGAATCAGAATCAGGGAATGCCTATTTTTATGATGATGCGGCGAAAATAATTATGTGCATAAAAGGGAGTGATGAGCTGGACTGGCTTACTTCATTCCAGGAAACAGGTGTATTTGATTCAGAAAACATACCGGCAGGATTAAAAATGCATATTAATTCTTCCGGAGTGTTTTTAAGAGATAACTCAAAAATCATTGCTGAAGATCTTGTCAGGGAAAAACTGAATACGGGGATAAGTGAGCTGCTTCTGGAGACTGCCGGGCAGTGCGGCTCCTATTGCCAGCACTGTGATTCCGGCGGACATTGTCTGCCGGGCGGAGAAGGTGCCGGGAAGAAAATGTCCTGGGAAACAGCCAGGGAAGCAATCAATTATTATTTTTCATTTAATCTGGAAGGAAGTCTGCGTGACCCCGCAATAACGCCGCTGGTTATATTTTCAGGAAATGATGCCCTTGCGAATTTCGAACTTATCGGACATGCCGTGAAATATATTAAAAAATGCTACTCAGGATATTTTACCGGAATAAATTTCCATCTGTTAACGGACGGCATCCTGCTGACCGAACAAATTATCCGCTTTTTACTGGAAAACCGGGTTACGACAGTTATCAGGATTCCCGTTTTTGCCGGTACTGATGGCAGGCATGAGAAAGAAACAGAGAATACATTTCCTTCCGGCCAGATAATCAAAAATATGAAACTGTTTGAAAAGATTGAAAAAGAATACGGTGATATGAAATCTTTCAGACCTTTTGAGATTTCCTGCAGGGTCGATTTCAAAGACTCCTTCTTAAGTATGATTGGAAGGCTGAAAGAACTTGATATGGAACCGGAAAGGTTCGGGAATTTCTCATTTACTGATTATATCGGGAAATCATCCGGCCCGGAAAGCAGATCAGAAAAGATCAGCGAAAGTTTTTTTGATTATCTCCTGAAAACATATATGGAAGAACCGGAAGATAATTTCTTCAGGGTGATTCTTGAAAGAATGACTGATGAGCTTCTGAGGGATTTAGACGGAGGAAGGACGGCAGACAGTAAATTCGGAAAAATCTCATGCTTTTCCGGGCTGGACAGATTGACAGTATCAGCAGAAGGAGATTATTTCGCCTGCGGAAAGATGAACTGGAATAATGCAATTGGAAATATCAAAAGGGGCCTGGCAATGTTTTCTATCTGCAGTCAGATTTATACCATGGAAAATATCAGCATGGATTACTGCAGCAAGTGCAGTATTTCAAACCTTTGCAGAATATGCATAAAAGATTTTGCGGATGCCGATAATAAATTCATGTTCAGCCTGAATGTCTGTGATCGTCAGCGGAAGACAATCGCTTCACTTTTAAAATTCCATGTAACAAGGATGGAACTTGCGAAATCCTCCGGTCTGAAGACCGAAGCGGTATAAAAAATTATATACAGTGCACTGAAGCTTGTAAAAACAATCGACAAGCAGGATTTCCGATCAGATATCAGTCTTTCAGGCAGCAATGTAATAAGGTATCCTTCTTCCCAT
>CAZKOK010000535.1:0-3077 GCA_964554355.1 uncultured Spirochaetia bacterium
TGTTTCTGCTTCGGCCAGCTTTCGATTACAGATGCTATTTCATCAAGCCTGGACTGATATGCCTTGGGAATTTTCTTCCCGTTCTCAAGCCATGTAAGTATTTCGCTTTTCCTCATGGCATTCTTGATGCTGTTCAGAATATCCAGCTGTTTCTGAACATTGGTTGCAGACAACAGTTCGTCCAGCTGGCTGTCATTAAGATTATTTACTGCTTTCAGCACATCGTTGAAAGAATCCTGAGCATCGGCAGCATTCAGCAGTTTTATACCGTCACCATAAGCATTCATCCTGTCAAAATATTTGATAGCTTCAGCTGTATCTCCGATTTTCTCAAGAGCCTTCAGTCCTCCGTCAAATTTTGAAATGTTCCCAACCAGATTTGACAGTTTACTGCTGTCTGCCGCAGTATTTATCAGCCTTACAGCGGCATTGGTATTCATTTGCCTGAGGCTGGCAACCAGCTTGTTGAACTCAACATCGTTTAGCCTCGATAATTTATCTATTTGTGCGTCATTCAGATTCTGAATAAATTTATAAGCATCATTGGTTAAGCCCTTGGCGCCTTTGAACAATGCGCGCATTTCTCCTACTGTAAGTATTATATCTATTGCTGCAAGTGCAAGATTTATCGCGCCCCAGACCAGGGCTTTTTTTGCTTCTCCCTTGTTTTCAACAAGTTTCGTTTCCTCATCTATAAAAGCCACTGCAGCAGTATACATGTCTTCTGCTATATCAAACTCATATGCGGCATTTCTCAGGCCCACTACTGCACCCGCGGCTCCAAGCAAAAATGCGGCACCGCCTGAAAAAAAAGCAGCCACAATCGCTCCAAGAGACAATATCAATTCACCGATATTGAATATTGAATCTATCGTATCCTTTATGCTTAACCAGGCATCAATCTCTTTTCTGAATTCACGGTTTTCCGGACTGTTCAGATTATATTTCCTGAAAACCTCTTTTATAAGCGTATCCATCCTGTGAAGAGGCAATTTATCCATTATTATTTTGTATTCCATGTCGTTCTGTGCAGCCCTGGCTATTTTCACAGCTTCCTCGATTTTTTTATATAAATCGTTACTGCTGATATTTTTATCAATATTTTCTCCTGCCATCAGATTAACCACAGGATTTGCCGCAAGAAGAATATGTATCTCAAAATCAACAAAATTCAGTGCCTCTCTGGTATCTTTTACCTGTATTTTAAGGCTTTCAATTTTGAGCAGCTTGGCTTCATAATTGGCTTTAACCTTTTTCTGCTCCTCTTCATTAAGGTATTCAAAATTCTCCAGCAAATAACCATCTGTTCCCGGCTCATTAATGGTATATGACAAACTTGTTTCAAGAGCATCAAGTGTTGCAGCGACTTCTCTTCTTTTATTCAGCAGAATCCTGTAACTTTCGAGTAGATTAAAGAGCATGTTTTTGGTTTCATCACCCATTTGGGGACTCGCAGAAACCAGTTGATTTCGGTAGGCGTCATGCAGTTCATTGAGTTTCTCCCTGTTAACTTCAAGCCGTTCAAGCGCTTCAGCATTTAAATATTCCTTGAACAGTTTGATTTTATTGTCTTTATTCAGTGTATTATAAAGAGTATCGTCAGTTGGATTTTCACGATAAAGATATTGGAATTTATCACGTGGATTCCGCGCCCAGTCATGAACCAGTTCCATAAACCCGGGATTATAGGAAGGTAAATCCATGTCTTTCACTAACTTTTCAAGTGAAAGTTTATATTCATACACTTTTTTTTCATCAAGTTCATTTAATGCATCTTTAAAAGCATTCCTCTTTTGTTTTGGATAATCTATATACCATTTCTGAAAATCCGCCTTGTCAGTAAAGTCATCTATCATTTCCGTTGAACCGGATCCATATGGGAAATAACAATTTATCATATGTTCGTTTTTTTGAGTAACCAGATCATACAGCTGAACAATTCTGTACATTATAGCTTTACGCCGATCATCAAACAGTGTAACACTCATATGCTTACACCACCCTTGACCCATTTAAGAAATTCCATTAATAACTCGTCTTTATCTCTTTCAGATCTTATCGCGCATTCCTCATCAAGCCATGTTTTTATTTCAGCTTCTGACATCTCTATAAGCTCTCTGTACTGATTTAAAGTCAAACTTACTTCATCACCGCTTTTAAGTATTATTATAATTGTCTGGTCCTTCACTGACGAAGTAAAATCATCCAGCATATCAGTGTTTGCAGATCCAGGTTTTTTGAACAGTCCCTTATCTTGCTCTCTATGAAAAGCCGTACCACCCGAGATATTGTTATCCTGTCTTAACCCGAGACTGTCCATTCCATAAATGCTGTTTCCACCAATTATTTCCCCGACACGTTCAGCTTCTGCTTCCAGTTCATTAAAATCCTCAAGATATACCAGCCTTTCTCCTCTAAGACCCTGCACAACATGCTGCAATTCATGAGCAAGTAATTTTTCTCCATCTTCCGACGCAGGAGAATATTTACTATCAGCAAAATAAATATCAGCTCCTATTGTAACAGCATCTGCGTTATTATTTCGCGCCATCTGGTTTGCTTTTTTGCCGGTATGAATTCTCACTGTTGACAAATCTGCACCAAATGCATTTTCAAACAGGTGTTTGGTAACCGAATCAAGTGGGGCAACAATATCATCAAGATCATTTATCGGATAAGCTTGTTCACCTGAATGGCTCTTTAGCGGATCAATTTTATACTGACCGGCAGCAGCTCTGGCTCTTTGCTCACTGATTGTTTGAAATGTGCAGTAAATAGTATTTGAAAGTTCAAATACTATTTTTATTTCTTCTAAAATACCGAAAAATCCCATATCACTTCACCTATATATTCTGGTCGATTGCACCCTTAACATCATCAACAACTTCAGAAAGTATTTTTTTCACCTGATTAGTATTAGCTTTCCCATTTTGTGCAGAGGCCGGATCTGTTGAATCAGCTGCCCCTCCCCCGCCTTCCTGGCCTTCCGGGCTGGCCAGCACCGGCTGTCTCTGCAGGGGAGGCATTTCTCCGAGATTTCTCCTGTCCGCCTCGTAGTTCGCATTAATCCTGGCCAT
>CAZKOK010000536.1:0-3023 GCA_964554355.1 uncultured Spirochaetia bacterium
CCGATATTTCCTTCACTGATAAGATCAGACAAAGGAAGTCCCTGGTTCTGATATTTTTTTGCAACATTCACTACAAAACGCAGATTGGCATTTACAAGTCTCTGCTTGGCCGTTTCATCACCCTTGGCAGCTGCTCTTGCATATTTATCTTCTTCTTCTCTTGTTAAGAGAGAGATTCTGTTTATTTCCTTTAAATACATGGAAAGAACATTTTCATCATCTCTTGTACTTTTTTCGGTATACACGTTTCTGCTAAATCCCATTTTGTTCCTCTTGTACATATATATGCAAGTAGCATGCCAAAAAGACCGGAGTTCATCGATATTATAATTCCTTTCCAGATAAGGATTTATAAATAGTACAATTTTAGTAATGTTTAAAGCACTTTAATATGTGTCATAATAACACGCGACATGGACTATCGTCCGAATCTGTACCCATAATGACCCATTATGGTATTTATGACTATTTTACTTGGGTTACTTTAAATCGATTTTGATATCAATTGCCTGATTTCCATGCTGCTTAGGGACCTGAATAAAGGGGAAATAAATCTTTACCGAATAAAACAGGTCAAGTTTTCTGTCGCAGTCGAGATTTCTGACAGCCGGATCCTGTTTCAGATTTATCCAGCTTTCGGTAATAAGATCATTGACCATATCGTTTTCAGCCTCAGTTGAAAAATTACCGCTGGTTTTTCCTGCTAGATATTTCATTGTCTGAATTGACAGGAATGCCTGATAGTCATCCTGTTCGGGATCTTCCTGTTTCGGCATCCCGTAATTATTCGAATAGCGTCTGAACATTTTGGCCGACAAACTGTGTTTATCGATGTTCATGGCGGATTTCCAGGTTTTAAGAGCACAATTATCCATTCCAAGCTTCTTGAAGGTTATTCCTGTATAAAAAATTATCTTTCCGAGAAATTTCTGTTCATTGGCCGGACATTCCCGCAAAGCTTCCGAGAATTTGTGCAGAGCTGATTTCGGGTCATGCTGCTCAAGGTATATGCATGCCTGTTCAAAGTATTTCCGCCATTCCGGTCGTATCATATGTGTAAAATACATAAAAAACATAAGGAAATCAATTATATTGTTAAATTCTCTTAACAAAAACATATTTGTTTTTTCCCTATCTCTTGACCGTTTTTAAAATCCTCCTTATATTTTCAACAAATAATTGATTAATATTTATTAGCAATAAATTAATTAATATTAAAGCAGGAGGAATCTATGAAAATAAAGCCACTTCAGGACCGCGTATTAATCAAACTGAATTCAGAAACCGAGGAAAAGACAGCCAGCGGGCTTTTCATCCCGCAGACTGCCCAGGAAAAGACACAGCTTGGTGTTGTTGAGGCTGTTGGTTCGGATGAAACAATTACTGTCAAAGTCGGTGATAAAGTTATGTATGATAAATATGCCGGTACTACAATCAAGGTTGACGGCGAAGAAAAACTGCTTGTAAGAATGGCTGACATTCTGGCAGTTATCAGCTGATATTTTAATTACACGCCGGGAAACCGCTGTCAGTACGGCAGCGGTTTTTTTATCAGTAAAGGAAATTCTCAATGTCCATTAATACTGATTCATGTTCCTTGACCGACATTCCTGTTTCCGGAAGTGAATTTAAAAAAAATTTTCCGTAGAATTTGCTGATAATTCTTGAATCATAAATAACGACAATGCCTCTGTCTGTTTTTTTCCGCATAAGCCTTCCGAAACCCTGTTTGAACTTCATAACAGCCTCGGGAACAGAAAGTTCAAGGAACGGATTCCCTCCCCTTTTCTCTATTGCTTCCATTCTTGCTTTCACTATAGGGTCACTCGGCACCCTGAAGGGCAGCCTGCATATAACAACAACCTGAAGCGTTTCTCCCGGAGAATCCACACCTTCCCAGAATGAATCTGTCGCAAACAGGACGCTGCCTGTATCATTTCTGAAGCTTTCCAGCAGTCTGTTCCTGTCATCATCACCCTGCCTGAATACCCTGATCGAAAGTTCTTCAAGCTCAGGCTTAACCGTACTGTATACGTCCTGAAGCATTGTATACGATGTAAACAGCACAAGAGCTCTTCCTTCTGTAAGTTTGAGCAGCCCGGACAGCTGCCTTTTTATTGAGTCAGAATACAAGGCTGCAGTCGGGTCCGGAGAGTCTGTCGGAATACAGAGAAGTGTATTGGTCTTGTAAGGAAAGGGTGACAGAAAAAAAGAAGTCTTAACTTCCCTGTCCCTGATATCTGCAAGCCCAAGTCTTTTCATCCAGTATTCAAAGCTTTTATTTACCTGAAGCGTGGCTGAAGTGCAGATGATGGAACTGTACTGACAGAATACCGCCTCTTTCATGATTTTTGAGATATCAACAGGCGTTATGCTGAACTCCACCCAGCGGTCACCTTTGGCGCCGCTTTTCCGCTCCATCCAGAACACTTGTCCGTCTTCCGGGGCCCTTGCCAGAAAATCACCGATTATTGCATTTATTTCATCAAGTCTGTTCACAGTACCTTTCAGCTCATACAGATGTTCATCATCAGCTTCAAGTATTTCATTTCCCATACTGACAAGTTTCTGCAGATTGTTTAAAAGACCGACAAGTCTGTCCCTGAATCTGGACAAAGCCGGGAATATGTTTCCTGAAATAAATTCCATATTCTCGGCAGTTATTCTTAATGAAGGACTGTCTGCAAGATGATAAAGGCATTTTTCATTGAGAAAATCATTTTCATTCTTAAGGTCGTTCAGCTGGTCGATAAAATCCAGATATCCGTTTGTATCGGTAAAAAGCGAAGAAAGACGGCTGAAAAGACCGCGGCTTGAGCCTTTTCTTGATGAATGCAGCCTGTTAAGCTGCCGGATTATGGAATTCCTCGTAAAGACCCTGGAAAAAAATGAAGTTGCGCTTTTTTCCATTGAATGGGCTTCATCAAAAATAATTTTCTGAAACGGCGGCAGGACTGCTGAATTTTCATAACCTATACCGGCCATCCGCAGAGCGATATCTGAAAAAAGAAGATGATGATTTA
>CAZKOK010000537.1:0-3009 GCA_964554355.1 uncultured Spirochaetia bacterium
TCGTCCCCCTGCAGTCCCTTTATCATGGCCCCGGCAAGCCTGCCGATCAGATAAGGGTCTTCGCCGAATGTTTCATCAATCCGGCCCCATCTGGTGTCCCTTCCGATGCAAAGGACCGGAGAGAATGTCCAGTGGATCCCTGTTGAAGCAGTCTCCTTTGCCGTTATTCTGCCCACTTCCTGTATCAGTTCTGTATTCCAGGATGAAGAGAGGGCAAGCTGTGATGGAAAGACTGTCCCGTCAGGATCAAAACAATGTCCGTGTATGGCATCGATACCGAACAAAAGAGGAATGCCATGCCCGGTCTGCAGGGCCAGTTTCTGCAGTCTGACAGTCTGTTCCTTTGTAATATGAAGAAAAGATCCCGGCTGTTTTTCCTTTATCCATTTTTCCGAATCTGCAGTATTGGCCGGGAGCTGGCACAGCTGGCCGATCTGTTCACTTAAAGACATTCGGCTTATAAGCTTTTCGGCCCTTGCGCGGGGTGATTCATTCATGTTTTATCCCTGCAGATGGAATTTCAGTTTTTTGACGGCAGAACACCGGTCTCGGCTGCTATCCAGTACATTCCGCCTTTTTTCCTTAAGGCAGTTTCATAGCCCTGATCTTCGGTAAACAGGACTGAGTTGTCAAAAGGCATTGTTATCCAGGTGTTTCTTTCAAGCTCATTCTCAAGCTGAGCGGGTCCCCAGCCGGAATACCCTGCAAAAAAGCGATATTTGAAATCAGAATTATTTTTTCCGCCTTTTTCAATGTACTCAAGAATTATTTCTATTTCCGGTTCAAAATATAATCCGTTAACAGGCCCCAGGGCATGTTCGGAAACGGTGCCGCTTTTCATGCCGGAATGTATTGCATAAAGCAGGTTCTGCTGAACGGGGCCGCCAATATAAAGAGGTATAGATGACAGGTCTTCCTTGTCCAGTTCAAGTACATCGCTCAGCCTGCTTGATGAAAGGTGATTAAATACACATCCGAATGCGCCCTCTTCGTTGTGGTCAATCATAAAAATAACAGCTTCACGGAAAGTAGGGTCCATCATATCGGGAACAGCAGTCAGAATATGACCTTTCAGGTATTTGGGTAAACTCCATTCTTTTATGGCCGGTATGTTATATCGTTTTATCATGGCTTAGTAATACTATAAGCCATAAATCCTGTAAATTCAATCCATGAATTCAGATGGAATGAATGAAATTCGCAAATGTCAGACAATGCTCAGAAAAATCATCAGGGCGACCGGGAACAGAACAAGATAAAAAGAATAGGTGACAAGCAGGGTAAAGGAAATTGTCTCCTGGTTTTCCGGTGTCCGGTCGGCCATTACGGAAAAATTGGTTGCCGGAGGAGTGAAACTTTCCAGAAACAGGACCCAGGATACTGCCGGAGAAACGCCGGATGGCTTAAGGACAGTCGCAAATATTAGGAAAAACAGACCGGGAAGAAGCAGAAAACGTACAAAGACAGATATTGATGCGGTAAGCAGATGGGCTTTGGCCTGATCGCGGTTTATTTTCAATGAAGATATCAGGGCCCCGAGACTAACCAGGACAAGGGGAAATGTTACATCACCGAGTTTTTCAACGGCTTTCGTTAAGTACAGGAATGGAAGTTTTTCATTAAGCATAAGGGGCTGAAGGCCGGTAAGCAGCACAAAGAAAGCAAGAACAACCCCGAGGAACGGGGGGGTGATGAAATCGGAGATACGTATCCGGGTTTTTGTGCCTGTCACCAGATAATAGCCGACCGACCAGAAATATGGACTAAAAACCAGGACAAAAGTTCCCACGTATAATGCAGGTTCTATCGTGCCGAATTTTTCTCCTATTAATGGTATTGAAATCGGGAGTATTTCGACAAGGGCCAGGGGAAGGTATCCGCAGTTGCCGAAACCGGACAAAGCGCTGATTGCTTTTGCCCCGCCGGAGCCAAGTTTCCTTGATTTTCCAAGCAGATATCCGGCAATCAGGCCAAGTGATATAGTTATAAATGCTGCTGCGGGAAAAATCAGACTGTTTTTCAGAAACTGTATATCAGTTTTTATAATTCTTGAAAATAAAAAGGAAGGCAGGGCAAAGGTTATAAGAAATTTATTGACTGAACGGAATGCCGAACTTTCCCAGAACCGGCTTTTACCGATAAAAATGCCCAGGGCCACGAAAATAAAAAGCTGAAGCATTGCATATAAAATCGGTACAATCAGGTCCGGCATGATTTCATAGATGTATCATGAAACCAGCCAAATGCACAAGCCGGGAAGCCATCACAGCCTGCAGTTGGTCAGGGATCAGATCCTTCGGTTAAGGGTCCCTGCCAGTTTCCCACGGCGCCGAAATTGTGCACATTGGAATAACCCATTCCCTCAAGGATTGTCATGGCTGTACCGGCACGATTGCCGCTGCGGCAGTAGAGAATTATCAGGGCATCCTTGTCTTCTGTCGGGGGATTGTCCCCGATTGTATCGTAGGGAATAAGCAGGGCGGAAGGGATATGCCCTGTTTCGTATTCCTCAGGGGTCCTGACATCAACCAGGAAAAAGTCGATACCCTGTTTCTGCTCTTCCATTAATGCGGACAGGCCTTCGTAACTTGTGTAATCAAATTCTGTCTGTGGAACAGCAGTTTCCGATGCACCTTTTGCACAGGCAGATGAAATCAGGACAATGAGGAAAATTAAAAAAACAGAAATCCTGTTCATTGGTTCCGGCTCCTTCATATTGAATTTCATGATAAATATACTCATATATGTGCAGGACTGCAATAACATTTTTTGACAGAGACGGCTGGCTGCAGGTGACAAATCGGTTCCCTGAATGTGTTTAATCTAATGCAGCATGCAGAGAAGTTCATTCATGATGTCTCTGCCGGCCTGGTGGAGGAAACATGAAAAAAACAATTCTGCTTTTACTGGCAGTGACAGCATTACTGAGTTCCTGTTTTTATGGGGAATTGATTACCGGTTCCGGAAATATAATATCAGAAGAAATAATTGTCGGGGCAGGATACTCCG
>CAZKOK010000538.1:0-2997 GCA_964554355.1 uncultured Spirochaetia bacterium
GAATTGTGGCTTTTGCCGATGCCGGTGCAATGGTTCCTTTCCTGCGTGAAGATGCGCAAATCGGAGCTGAAACGATACCTGCAGGACTTAAGTGGCAGGCAATTTACAACAATAATGAAGCCCTTCCAATTGCTGACAGAATTAAAAACTGGGGGTTCAAGTCCGGTGTATTCGGAAATATCTTCAATGTAAACTGGACACTGGAATTCCGCTATTACAACGGAATGTTCAGACCTTCTTTCTTTAATACAACTTATGACAGAACACGGGGACTGTATGTAAGGGATACCATTGAATATCTGGCAAGCCTTGATGAACTTGATTCAACCGAGCCCGATTACACAATGGGAATCTACGGCGGAACTGAATTCGATATTCTGGGAATGATAAATATAGAAATAGGTTATATGTGGCCCTGGACAGTTGATGAGGGCACAGTGGCATTCGGAGATGACGACTTCATCCATTTTAAATTAGGAATAGAACCTGGTGTAATTCCTGTAGTCGGAATCTACGGTTCGGTTTTCTATGACAGGACTTCATTTATACCTACGATTCTCAAGGACAAGCCGGAATTCTCTGATTTTTCAGGATTCAGCCTGTTTGATGCCAATACAACACTGGGCGGCGAAATCATATATCCTGTAGCCGAAACCCTCGATATAGCTGCTGTTTTCAAGACTGCCATCAAGCAGAATGCAGACGGCACTATTTCCTATAAATCCAACGGTCAGCCGGAAATTGTACCTTCCATAAGCATTGAAACTCGGGTACACTTCTAGGGATGACCATCAAGCAAAATAAATCCCGGAGGATCCAGATCCTTCGGGATTCTGTCGCAAAACGCATAGCGGCCGGCGAGGTTATCGACCGGCCGCTTTCTGTTGTAAGGGAGCTTCTCGATAATTCCATTGACTCCGGAGCATCGGAGATTTCGGTTCATATCGAAGGCGGAGGAATAAGAAAAATCCGCTGCATTGATAACGGCTGCGGAATGGCACCCGAAGATCTTGAACTCTGTTTTCTTCCCCACTCCACCTCAAAACTTGACCGGATTGAAGACCTGGAAAAACTGGCCACACTAGGCTTCAGGGGTGAAGCCCTTTCCAGCATAAGCGCCTGCGCACGGCTTGAGATAACAAGCAAAACAGAAGATTCGGAATGCGCATACAGACTCAGGATAAATAACGGAAATAATGAATCGCTTGTCAAATCCTCCGGACAGAAAGGAACAGCTGCCGAAGTAAGCGATCTTTTTTATTCAATACCTGCACGACTTCAGTTTCTAAAGCGCAAATCATCCGAAACTGCTGCCTGCCGCAGTACATTTATTGAGAAAACACTCGCCTTCCCTGAAATTTCATTCAGACTGTTCGAAGACAATAAACTTAAGTATTTCCTGCCTGCTTCAGACCTTAATGAAAGAGTAACACAGGCCCTTGATACAGTCTTCCAAAAAGAATTTACATACACAGAAGAAGAGAATTCAGACAATCTTTCAATAAAAGCCGTTCTAAGCGGACCTTCCGTATACCACAGGGACAGACGAAACATCTACATATACGTAAACAGACGCAAAATATACGAATACGCCCTCTCACAAGCCGTTGAGTACGGTTACACGGGATATCTGCCGGGAGGCTGTTACCCGGCCGCATGCATTTTCCTCGAAATAAACCCCCGCCTTGTGGATTTCAATATCCACCCCGCTAAACGCGAAGTAAAATTCCTGAACATCCAGGAAATCCACCGCCTGATAGTCAGGACCATCCTGAAATCCCTTCAGGCCAGATCAAGACAGATTGAATCGATAAATCCTGAAAAAAAAGACTATCCGGAAATCCAGCATGAATTCCAGAACATATCCAATGGGGACAGACCCCATTCCGTATCATTCTCCCTAAAAAGACATCTTCCAATAAATGAAAGGGAAAAATTTGCATCATATGCTGCCGAAGCAGAAAAATCGGCCGCCTCTGAACCAGAAATTTCCGATAATACTGAAACAGTATATCTCGGACAGATATTCGGGACCTTTCTGATGTGTATGAAAAATGGTATTCTCTATTTTATAGATCAGCATGCATCACACGAGAAAATACTTTTTACAAAACTTCTTGAAAAAAAGTCAGAAATTCAGGAAATGCTTGTTCCCCTGCTTTTTTCAGCAGAAAAAAACATCTCTGCTCATATTGAAAAGCATCTTGAGGAACTTTCAGACGCTGGAATAAAACTTGAAAGAATATCCCAAACCGAATGGCAAATAATTTCTATGCCCCTTGTCCTTCACGACCACTCAGATAAAGTCGTTGCTTTTCTTGCTGAAGGGAAACTCGAAAAGGAAAGAATTGCCCAGACATTCTATGCCGACATAGCCTGCAAGGCCGCAATAAAGGACGGTGATGTTATTGACGATGTACAGGCCGAACAGCTTATCGAACAGACTTTTCAGTTGGAGAATCCAAGATGCCCGCACGGCAGGCCTTTGTGGTTTACGCTGTCGAGAGAAGAGTTGTTCAGGTTCGTGGGGCGGATTGTTTGATTAAGCCATAGTAGAATTATTATTGGCAATATAAACAATAAACTGGGTCTGTCCCCGATTCCTGCTAATGGGGACAGACCCAGTTACACAGTTACAGGTTGAATGAATTTTCCCAAAAATCAACATAGTATTGATTCCTGCATGCAGCTCACGACAGGCAAATGATATGATTAGTTGATTAATTTGACTAAAAGTTGGTCATTTAGTCGATTATTTACAATATTTTGCATAAAATTACTGCGCTTGTTTAGTGTGAGGATATGTTTTTAGGGTTGCTTTTAAATAACTTCAGCTTGCGGCTGCAGTTTTTTCTTTCGGCTTTCTTCCGGGTTTTTCGGGATAGAACCCGTGTTCCTTTTTTGCCTTAAGCATGGCCTTATAATACACAGGATCCTCAGACCTTCTGTATATTTCATCTATAAACGCACGTCTTTCAGTATCCGGTTTGGTTATTA
>CAZKOK010000539.1:0-2995 GCA_964554355.1 uncultured Spirochaetia bacterium
GGATTTTATGACGTAAAAGCACAAAACTTGAGTATGACGGGTCTTCGAATGTGGTAAATCCGTTTGCCTGCAGCCCTCCGGCCTGTGTTGTTTTCATTTTTGCTTCATTTTCCTTTTTAAAGAATCTGAATGCGACAACTTCTCCTTTTGCCATTGCCTTAACCGTCAATGTTTCACCGCTGCTGCATAAATGAACTCCTCCATGAGTACAGCGATTCTTACCTACCGGAAAAAATCCTCCCGGAGATGCTTCGCTGCGGTGATACCAGTGAAGGGGCTGATTGTTGATATCCGGAAGTTCGAGAGGGAAACATACAGTAAACGGTACGGGACCATGAATCACTGTTGCAGAACTGAATGTTCCGTCCACGCACATGATTTGTTTCAATGATTCTATGTTTATCTCAATATTTTCTCCATAACGCAATCCAGTATTGTTGTTGATTTTATCCGATGATTTTCCTACATAACTGCATACAGGATATGGATATGGTGTTCCGTTGGGTTTGTTTTTAGTAATCATTTTAAGCGTATTGTCATTCTTATCAAGGTCTCTGGGATCTCCGTATGGGTCATTGATTATTAATGTACCGTTTGCATCATTGTATCCTCTTACTAGAACAAAATGCCCTCTTTCCCTGTGATCTCCGTCTGTAAATCCCGCTGAAATAATTACCGGAAATCCTTTGTCAATTTCCTCTTTCACGTTATCAACTGTCATGTCTCCATGCGAAGTTTGTGATGGTTTCTGCAGATACCGGTCATATCCCTTAGCAGCCAGAGTGGCATTGGCAATTCTGACGAGGTTCTTGGAATATAACAAAACATCAAAATGGTTATAGGCAATACCTTTTACACCATCCTGATCCGGGTCGCGAAGACATCCGACAGTATCATCCATCGGGCAGGGCGAATCATACAGAGCATTGTATATTGTTCCCGGTGTATGGAGTTCCTCAAGCATTTCACTTACGTTTTTATCAACTAGTCCGTAATACTGAAGAACCATTGTAAGACAGGTCATATTGCAGCATCGCCAGGATGTTCCGCCATCACCTTTACCATCTCTTACCCCATCTCCCCAGTTATATTCTGAGTCACGCTGTGACAAATATGGAACAGGAAGGTTTACACTCATTAAGAATCCTTTTTTTTAGAATATCCAGTTGTTATCAGAATAAAAATTGATCTCAGCCAGACATGTGTCATTCCATTTTGTCCCTTTATATACATCAATTACTTCGAAAATGAGGTTTTTCATATTGTCAGCATCGATATTTACAACCTGACTGTCCGGTTTCTCCTCAAGGCTGAATTCTCTGGTCTTGTTTTCCATAGATATTCTGATATTTCTAATCCTGTTGTTCTGGATGTACAGTGAATCGTTTCCACCGTAACCGTTTATTATAGAAAATGCAGAAATTGTTCTTTTTTTATCAAAATAGATTTTAAAAAGAAACAGATCGTTTTTTGTATTTTCCACGTAGCATGTTTCAGGATTTCCATCCACTATTTTATCGATTGAGTACCGGAAAGGACGTTCCTTTTCTACAAGTGTGCCGGTGGTTTCAGGATGAAGGCTGTTTTCAATGGCTAAAATGGGAACTGTGATTTTCAACGTATCATCAATCGGAACCAATGTACATCCGGGCGATTTGTGATGCAGATTACCGGTTTTATCAAGCGGGAATATGCTGGCGCATGCAGACCAGAATCTGGAATTCTCATCAGTATAATATGCATTATCATCATTAAATGCCATTCTCAACTCTGATGTAATAAAATACTCATTATTCAGAATAAAAATGTTCCCGAATATATATGAATAATAATATCCGGGTAAATAATCAGAATTTTCTCCGCTTATATCCAAAGGTTCTAAATAATAACCGCAGTAAAAATAATCTGTGATCAAATCAAGACCCGAATTGCTGTCATATTTAAAAACATACTGGGAAAGCGCCGGATTGTCGGCATTTACGTACCAGGTAGGCTTGATTCCCGCTTTTATAAGTTCAGCGGTGTATTCTTCATTATTATCATTCAGATACCGGTAAAATGCCCGGATATAAAACTGGTCAAGTATTCTCTGGACAAAAACTCCTGCCAGCTCCTTTTCCCCGGAATTATAAAAATCACTTCTGGATTCTGTTATTATATCAAGTCCGGTTTCTTCTGCAAAAGAATACATTAACTCCGGACTGATCATACGCATTTCACCGGAATTGTAGTCAATCCTGAACGAATTATCCAAAGTCCCGTAATGATATGAATCAGGTTTATAAGTCTTAAGAATACTGATATCAATAATGTCAGCGAGGAATTCCTTATCAGCATACGCTGTCGGTTCTTTTGAATTGATATTCCCTCCGCCGGGAGTATCAGGTTCCGGCGGGACTGGAAGGGATACGACAGGCATTTCCGGATCTGATGTTTTTGATATATCTATCTGTGCTGCAGAATCGTTTTCAGCCGATCCAGCAGCTTCTGTTTTATTACATCCGGAAAACATTATGAACAAAATAACAAGAACATTTATTATTTTTCTCTTCATTTTCATTTACTCCAGTTTTTAGTAATACTCCCCAGGTGTTGTTTTCTTTTTATTCCGAAAAAGTAAACGGTCCTGAATCAACAATAACATGCGTCTCTTTTCCTGTTTCAATTTCCACACCGTTTTCCAGTAAATCCATTACATTTACTTCGATCGTTCTGACTTTTTCTTCTTCCGAATTATCGTTTTTATTTTCTTCAGCCATATTTATTTTCTCCGCTTTTATTTTTCTTCCTTTATATTCAGGACGACTTTTCCGGGAATAAAGTCAGTCTCTTCTATAAGGCCGTCATCCCCGGTGGTTCCTTCCTTTTCCTGTCCGTCCGGACCGACAAGGACGTAATTGACATCTTTAAGAGGTTTACCCTGTCTGTTTTTAACGACTATCTTCACCTTGTCCCCGACTTCCAGGTTCCCGCTCTTGACCTTGTCGCAGCCGAA
>CAZKOK010000540.1:0-2992 GCA_964554355.1 uncultured Spirochaetia bacterium
ATAAAAGACCCGGAATATTCAGTTCCCTGCGTGATTTTTTTTCAATTTCATCAATAACATCAGTAAGCATTTCATGTCCGTTTCCCATAAGGTAAATGGTAATCGGGACCCGCTCAAGGTCCTTGATATCTTTCTTTCCGAAAATATCAAAATCACCGGATTTTTTACTGCATCCCGCAAAAAGAAATGCTAATACGGCAAATATCAGCCTGATGTTGTTTTTTCCATTTTGTCCGCTTGATTTTAAGATTAACAAAACCGGTTTCTCTTCCCTGATAACCTGAATATTATATAATCTGACAGACTGTCCGTAAATGGTTTTTATGTAATTTATTTTCAGCAACCTATCCTTCCTGCCAGTGATCGCTGATTGCATTTTCGCCTGTCAGTTTTTCCTTTGCCCAGGCTAAAAGCCGAAAGGACTCTTCGCTGCCGCCCTGGTCCGGGTGGCATTTTTTACTCAATATTCTGTACTGTTTTCTGACCAGATCGGCGGATACTTTTTCCAGAGGAACATCAAGAAGCCAGGCTGCTATCATGCGTTCATTGCGGGATGCCGCTGCCTTTTTATAGGTTTTGGAAAGTTCAGATAAATAGACACTGAAACAATGGAGCCACCGGGCCAGGGTAAATGACAGAAATTCATCTGCGAGTTTTTTGGTACGCGGCATGAAATGCTTTTTCCAGACAGGGTACAGGCCTGAACGGTGAAGCTTCATTTCATATTCCGCAAGCTGTCTGAAAATCCTTTTTATTTCATCCGGCAGTTTTTTTATTCTCTGATTAATGTATTCCTGTCTGGATTTTTCAAGCTTTTCGCGCCGCTCAAGATATTCCTTTTTTACCGAGAAGAAAAGAGGAAAAAAAGGATCTTTAGGCAGTCTGTATGTTGAATAAAAATTATCAAGATGCTCCGGCCTGATTACGGCCCGGTCAAGGAGCAGATAACAGCGCCTTGAGACCCTGAGCCGCGGCAGTTTTTCCGAAGTACGCAGGTGCTGCATCATTTCGGAGTAGCGGGGGTTTTTCTTCAGGGTTTTCGGCTGTCTGGCAAGCAGGGTATACAATGAATATTTTTTCCGGACTGTATATCTTTTTTTCACTGCATTATGTTTCCAGTTTTACAATTTTATCTTATTATAACCTCACAGCACTGTTTATCCACCACTATTTGAACCTTAAAGCAGGAAAGGGACCGGATATGGATTACAAAAAAACAATCACTGAATATTATACCGGCTGTGACGAACAGAACAGGCTTATCGGAAACCATTCTCTCGAAAGAATCAGAACATGGGAAATTATAAGCCGATATCTCAAAAAGGAAAATGAAGCTGTTGCCGACATCGGGGGAGGTCCGGGGATTCACTCCTTCTGGCTTGCCGGACTCGGCCACCGGGTAGATCTTCTTGACCTTGTGCCCCGGCACATAGAACAGGTCAGGGAAACTGAACAGAAAACAGGAATAAAGCTGAACAGCTGTCAGGTCGGGAATGCCGGAAATCTGCCTTTCGAAGATTCATATTTCGACAAGGTCCTGCTGTGCGGTCCGCTGTATCACATTCAGGAAAGGGAAGAACGCCTGAAAGTAATCAGGGAAGCCCTGCGTATCCTTAAGCCGGGCGGCTGTCTTTTTGCAGCAGCAATCTCAAGGTTCGCTTCACTTGCTGACGGAATCAGGAAAAACCTTATTTCCGATCCCGTTTTCAGGAAAATCCTTGAACAGGACCTTGAAAACGGATTTCATAATAATGAAACCAGAGACCCGAAATACTTTACTACAAGCTTCTTTCATCATCCCGATGAGCTGGAAGCCGAAATCATCGAAACCGGCGGACAAAAAGTATCGCTGTTTGCAGTGGAAGGAGTCGGTGAACTTTTTGAGGAAACTGAAGAAAAACTGAAAGACCCGGAATACCGGGATTACATGCTTAAACTTATCAGAAAAACCGAAACTGACCGGACAATCCTCGGCATAAGTCTGCATTTAATCGGTTTTGCAGAAAAGGCGGAAAAAAATGAATAATCCGGAACAATTGATCGAAATAAGCATGGATAAAAACCGTCTTGATTTTGATGTCATACAGGATTTCCTGAAAAACCATTCCTACTGGGCAAATACCAGACCGCCCACAAATTCTACGCCCGCCTCGGCTTTACACAGAACCATGTATTAATCAAAGACCGAATGATGGTGTATATCCCTCCGGCAGAAAAGTGATTATAAATATGCAGGTGTCAGCGATCGCTGACGCCTACGGGACTATTCGTGTTATTCAGCATTTAATTCGTGGTTCATTTTGAAAACCTTGGCGATGTCGCCTCAACCACGCACCAGCCCAGCCTTTCGCCGTTTTCATCATAAACATCACATGGACCTTCCCAGTATGCGGGCAGTCCCGGCGACACATGGGAATGATCGGGAAACAGCGGAACGACTTCGAAAGTTTCTCCGTCGGCAGTTACCGACCAGCCAAGATAAAACGTATGCAGACCGTCTTTTTTCATTGAATGGTCTGTTATCCTGTATTCGGCAGACTCCAGGGTGCGGTATGATCCATCCGGCGATATGACTGTTCCTGCTGTATAGCCTGTATCCGGAAAACCGAAAACCATTATCTCTCTTCCGTCATCCAGCCGGAAACTGAACCAGTCCCAGTAATATTCGCTAAACTTTCCCCATTGCCTGTCAAACCAGCTGTTGCCTTTGACTGAAAACTCGTTTCCGTTAAGCGTGATTTTTCCATTGGTATCCATGGAAGTAAAGGAATAATAATAACTGCGTTCAAACTGATCTTCATCATGTCCCATTACCACCATGCCCTCTTCGCCGTGCCAGACTACCGGTTTTTCAGGAACTGCAGTCAGGGAAAATGAAAATTTATTTGCCTTTCCTTCTATTTTCATGCCGGATATTTCATCTCCGTCTTTTTCTATGCTTATGGATGAGTTTCTGAATATTGTAACAGCTTGATCAGCGCAAACTTTACTG
>CAZKOK010000541.1:0-690 GCA_964554355.1 uncultured Spirochaetia bacterium
GCTGCTATAAACAAAAGCCCGTCGTCTGCTTCAAGCTTTTTGTCAATTGCAACAGCAGGATCATTCCGTTTTCCGTGATATCCGAAAATATTTTTCCAGAGTCGGATAAGCTGATCGCGGTGTATGCTGTTGTTGTATGCAAGTATTTCCATCTTTGTGCTTGTTTCCTAGAACTTATAGTTGAACGAAAGCTGAAGAGAAAGCTCATTGTCCGGTACTCCTGCCAGAAGCAGATAACCCAGAACGGAGCTGAAAACATCCACCCACATATGTTCGGCTACAGATGCCCGCAGTCCGCCTTCATCATATGCCCACTGAAGTCCGAGAGTTATTGACGATCTGAAAGCAAAGTTCAGCAGGATGGTAAGCAGGTCATAATCTGCCCTTATTTCCTGGGGGATATGCACGGCTGAAAAAAGAACAGAGTCAATAATTTTGGCAGGGACAATACCAAGAGAAACTTTAATTTCTTCATAGCCGATTCCCCTGAACAGGGCTTCTTCCCCGATACCGGTGAATGTATGGGAAACGATTCCCACGGCCAGGGTGGAGACAAGTCCGAGGAGAACAGGGACTTCGGTTTCTCCTATATATGCCCGGCCTGTATTCCATACGGCAGTTTCCCATTGATTAGCCAGATAATTGAAACCGGCCATTACTGCTGCAGTTGCTGCAGTCGGAATCCATACA
>CAZKOK010000541.1:700-2972 GCA_964554355.1 uncultured Spirochaetia bacterium
GTCTTTTCAGGTTCTCCGGGTCCCATGGTGCAGCGAAAAGTGCGGAAAATGATACTTTTTCAAGCTGATAAGGATATATGCCCGGCCTGGCTTTTTCCCGGGCTTTTGCATAGCCGAGGTAATATGACCAGAAACTCGTTTTAAGTCCTATGTTCTGCAGCATTCCTGAAATTGTCTGGTCGCCGTACAATTCCGGATAAGGAGATACCAGCAGTGAAGCGCCGAAGCTGCCCAGTGAGACAGCCGTAAGTCCGAGACCGGAAGGCAGGTCGATAATGCAGTGCGGAATGTTCATCAGGATGAATGATGAGGACATGAGGATATTAAATAAACTGTCCTCCTGTTCTGCAAAGGAACTTGCACCGGCAACCGCGGCAGTTCCGATATACGGAATACCAGCGTATAAAAGTACCTGCCCGTGAGTCAGACCGTTATCTTCTTCGGCAGGGTTTGCTGTTTCTTGCGAAAATACATTAAAAACCGCTGCAGACAGTAATACTGTCAGGATAATAGTTTTTTTGTTCACTTTGTACCTCTTTTTTTTTATGAAGGAAGCTTTTCAATATCAGCGCCCAGGCTTTTATAGGTTTCATCAATATTCGGATACCTTCTTTTTAAAATATCGGTTCCATGAATTATGGTTTCCACCTTGTCGGCAAGGGCTGCCAGGAATATCGCTTTCGTTCCCTGGATTATGCTCGGAGCACCGACAGTACAGCTTTTATAAACAGCAGGTTCATCCATGACAATTATTCTCTGCGGATCGGACATATAAATATCGGCGCCCATATAATTCAGTTCGCGTACAAAATCAAATCCGGATTCGTACATCCAGTTCTGGAACAGGATCCTGCCTTTTGCCTTGGTTGCCAGCGTCACCATAACGGGCAGTACGTCAACCGGAAAACCGGGCCATGGCCTTACGGCGAATTTCGGCAGATCAACACCGGCAAGCGGAAATTCTTTTTCATTAATTATGATGTCGCAGTCACCGTCAATTGTCAGGTTTCTGCCTTCCGTTTTTACGCAAACGCCGAAAAGCGAAAACCATTTTATAATGCCGTTAACGATTGACGGTATGTTGCTGTTCAGGATTGTAAGTTTTCCCTTTGTCACCGCCGCCGCAACAATGTAGCCGGCTATGTCAACAAAGTCCGGGGAAGGAATAAAGGACGCTTTTTTCAGATTCGGATTGCCTTTGATGAACAGGTGGTTGGACCCGATGCCTTTGATTTCCGCACCCATTGTTACAAGCGTATTGAGCACATCGCAGACATGAGGTTCGCACGCGGCATCGATAATTTCGATTTCTCCGTCATTCATTGCTGCATACATGGCCACATTCAGGGTCGCCGTAACACTTGCTTCAAGCAGCCATACTGTCGCGTTTTTATGGGCAGCCGGTTTCTTTTTCATTATTACATGGTCTTTGTCTGTTTCAATTTCTATTCCAAGTTCCTTAAAGGCGTTTATGTGTGTTGAAAGCGAACGCATGCCCAGCTGGCATCCCCCTGGAACAGGAAGTTCCGCTTTTCCGAATCGCGCAAGCAGAGGACCGGCCAGCGAAAAAACGCCGCGGAATTTATGGCCTATCTCATCAGGAATTTTATGGGATTTTACCGAAAAGCTGTTTATAAGCGTACTCTCGTCTTTTTTGGTTATTTCACAGCCCCAGGACCTGTAAATGTTCAGAAAATGATCGACATCGGAAGTATCGGGGAGATTCTGTATGTTGATGCCTTCATCGGCAATAACTGCAAGAGGCAGGGCGCCCAGAAGAGAGTTTTTGTTCGGGATCGGTTTTACTTTTCCTTTAAGCGGAATCCCGCCGTTTATCTTGTATGTTCCGTTCATTTTTACCCTCCCCGGTAGTGTTTATCATGATATTATCATTAACGGAATAATTTGCCTATAAGCAAATATCATGGCAGGAATATGACTTTATGTAAGCATTATATTTCATAAAAAACAGGCAAAGTCATTCCCGCCTTCGCGGGAATGACTGAGGAACTTCGAATGATCAGGTTTATTCAGTCTTTGTGTCTTTCGCCGGCGCCGATATAGGTTATCGGCGGGGTGTGCTTCTTGAAAAGCTTCCTTGTTTCCGGCTTGAGTTTTCTGAATGTCTCGGGTGAAATTGTAAATCCCGCGGATTTAAGCCGTGCTGCGATGTTGATAGTTTCTCCATGAATATCAAACTGCTTGGTTTTTCTTGTTCCGAAACTGCCGGTCAGAACGCGCTTCGTGCAGCGCGTCGCCGACTGACGGCTGG
>CAZKOK010000542.1:0-2965 GCA_964554355.1 uncultured Spirochaetia bacterium
CCCTTGACAATTCACCTGGTGGAAGATTGGGTTTTTCCAATCCGGTAATCCATGTCTATCTGGACATCATGCCCGGCGGATCAGCCGAAACACTGGAAAGCAGAGCTGAACTTGCCGTGTTTCCGGATGAGTATGCCTGGGATTTTGTTCTGCACATTGACGGTTTTTCGGAATACGGAAAAATAACATCATTCGATGGAAAATATCAGTCTCCGGTGCTGGTAATTCCGGACCATGAGAGAAACACAATAATGGCCAGAATCCCTCTTGAAAAGAACGGACTTCTGTCAGTACTGAATATACCTGAGACCAGGCATTACGTTCTTGTCGGTGCATACAATCAGCTTTCAAAAAGCAATTTCATGGCTGTGGAAAATACAGCCGGACAGGCGAAAGGCGGCGGGGCGGAAAGCCGGCTTACACCGAGAATTTATGACTATCTTGCTCCGCAGGGAAAATCACAGAAGGAGATTCTTTCTTCCTGGAATGAGGCTGAATACAGGTATGCTTTGCTTAAGCCCGTAGATGTGTTTTCTTCTTCAGATACAGGAATTGATGAAGAATACCTGAATGAACTGAAAGCGCAGGCAGAAAAGGAAATGCCGTCTGAAACTGAAAAACTTACTGCCGACGAAATATCAGACCTGTATGGAGATCCTCAGGAACGAATGATACAGATGTTCATTAACGGATATTTTAACGAGGCTGAAGTACTTATCGACAGCCTGTTTTCGGAAAACGGACAGAACGGAACTGTACTTGCCTATAAGGGTTCGCTGACAGCCATCCGGGGAGGACAGGCGGAAAATGTGGCGGATAGTGTGCGTCTTGTAAACGAGGCTTTTGATATTTTTGACAAAGCCGACATACTTCTGCCTGAAGGTCCTGACAGGCTGGATTTTCTCTATAACCGGGGCAATGTCGCAATGAGTGTGCCTGAACTTGTTTTCGGGAAAGCATCGCAGGGCGCTGCCGACTTTATGGAAGCAGCTGCAATTTGCCTGTCTCTTGGAGACGGATACAGTACTTCAGCAGCAGATGCTTTTTACAATGCGGGTCTTTGTTATGAAAAAGCAGACAGGTTTGATCAGGCAGAACTGGCCTTTAATCAGGCGCTGAATCAGCCCGAAATTTCGGCGACAATCCGTTACCGGCTGGCTTTGAGAGGGTATTTTATTTTGGGGCACTGAGGCTGTACCGGTTCAGCAGGCTTCCGGTACTATTAAGCAGAAAACTGAACCATGAATTTCCCTGGATATTTTTTTCCTGTTTTATCTGCAAATCAGACATGATTGTCCATGGATTATAGACCGGGTGAATGTTAGTCTGTCAGTATGCTGCAGCCAGGGATGTTTCATTTTTGTAAGAGACTCCTTCTATTTGCCTTTTTCCTGATTCCGGTTATCACCAGCGCAAGCGGCGCTGGTGAGCCGGAATTTGGGGAACTCAAAGCAACGGACTGGCCTCATTGGCGCGGCATCGGATGGGACAGTAAATCGTCGGAAACTTTTTGGGTGCCGGATAATCTGAAAAAAGAGAATATAATCTGGGAAATAAATGCAGGCAGAGGATATTCCTCGATGGCTGTCGTCGATGGACAAGTTTATACCTCGGGGATCAGACATAACAGCGAAGTTGTTTCCTGCATTGACAGCAGGAACGGTAAACTAATCTGGGAAAACAGTCTGAAACAGAAGTTTCCGGCATTTATGCCGGCCCAGAGTACTCCCACTGTCGAAGACTCCGGAATCTATATTATGACAACTGCCGGTGCAGTATTCTGTCTTGACAGGAAAACAGGTAAAACCATCTGGTCTTATGATCTCGCAGATAAACAGAATGTCAGGATTCCACGCTGGGGGTTCTCGTCTTCGGTAAAAATATACAAAGATTTGGCTGTTGTAAATGCGGGAACAGGAGGAGTGGCACTAAATAAATTTACCGGCAGATTAATATGGGCCAATCCGGAAGGCGAAGCCGGTTATACAACTCCTGTTATTTTCAGCTATGATGAAAAGGATCTTCTTGCTGTCAGTACAAATGAACAGCTTTTAATTGTTCGTCCGGACGACGGCAGCATTATCTGCACTTATCCATGGGAAGGCAGTCTGCAGGATTATCCGGCTGATCCCCTGATTATACAGAATGAAGGCAAGACTGAAATACTGATCTCCCATGCATATCAGGAAGGTGCAGCGCTGTTTGAGTTTGACGGCAGAAGTCTTGTGCCAGTCTGGGAAGATCATGAGCTTGTCAGCAATATTAATAGTCTGGTATGCTTTGACGGTTATATCTGGGCAAACAGCAATCCTGCATATTCAGCCCGTGATCTGAATTCCGAGTTTTTCTGCATGAATGTTGCAGAAGGCAGAAAGATCTGGACTCAACCGGCAAGACTGGGCACCGTGATTTCTGTCGGAGAATATATTATCAGGCTTGATCAGCTTGGGAGTGTGTTTATCGGAAAAAGGTCGCTTGAAGGATTTGATGAATCTTCTTCGCTGAAAATACTTAAGGCCACAGCTATTGCACTTCCGGTATTTTCAGATGGAAAGCTTTTCTGCAGAAATGATGGAGGAGATATAGTCTGTATTGACTTGTCATTATAATTCTCCGCCCGCAAATGAAGCTTTTCTTAAGCGACAGAAACAGGATTTGCATGCTATAATTCTTTCATGAAAAAAAAAGTTGGTCTTTTATTAACTGTGATTATTGCATCCTGCGCAACAAACCCCTTTCCATTGAGGAATTATAATCCTTCCGCTCATGCTTCGGCAGCTTCGGAATGGGCCGGTCATTTTGAAACAGGTGAATGGTGGTATATCACCGGAATAATGGAAGATGCACAGAATCAGGTATTCTTTTATCAGTTTACCATTTTTCATGGCTATCATAAAGTCGGACAGGAAGGTTTTTATCTTCATCTTGCCCTCAGCGATCTTGCCGAAGAAAAGCATTATTTTTA
>CAZKOK010000543.1:0-2959 GCA_964554355.1 uncultured Spirochaetia bacterium
TTTCTGTCTACTTTTTTTTTGATAAATCTGTCTTCCTTTATTTAAAGGAACCCCAGGCCAGTCTGATTCCCATTACCGGTGTATAGGAAAAATAGGCTGAAAACATTTTTCCGGGAATCACATTTCCTGCAACCTGATATCCCACATAAACAATCGGCATGAACCAGCTGAATACAGGAACTCCGAGTTCAAGGTCAATTTCTTCCGAAATGGCGAAAAATCCCGATTCGGGGTACTGTGCATTATTTCCTGAGTAGATTCCGCCGAAACCGGTATAACTCATCAGATTAAGGTGAACCGGCCAGGTAAGGATCTGAAACCCGTTTACTGCTCCGCCGAATCCGCCGGCGATTCCGCTTTCATTTACAGGATCCAGGACTGCCATGCCGAAGCCGCCATTGATAATTCCATTCCTGTCTGCACCCCATCCGAAACCACCGAAATATGCCAGCCCGAAGCTGTTATTCGGAATCTGTACCGAGTCTTCAAGAAAGGGATAAGTGGAAGTCTGATAGCCGAAAAAAGTTCCGCCTGCCCCGCGTCCTCTGGCCCAGACAGAAGTAATTATAAAAACAAGTATTAAAACCAAGAATATTCTTTTCATATTAATCTCCTGTTGCGTTCTTATATTTTTAACACCAATACAGATGAAATATGTTACTAAATCTATATCTTTATTTTCATCAAAAAAAATTATTTTGTTAAGTTGACAGTTTTTTTGGTTGATTGTGTTATATATAATGTAGAATTGATCCGTTTTGTCATGAGGAGTACATTCAAATGGGCATAAATGTGGAGGAATTCTACAAAAAGTACGGTCCCATGGTGTTGAGGCGCTGCAGAAGTCTTTTGAAAAATGAAGAACAGGCGCTTGATGCGATGCAGGATGTGTTCGTAAATATCCTGAAGCATCAGGACAGGCTGAATGATTCAGCTCCGTCAAGCCTGCTTTATACAACAGCGACCAGGGTCTGCCTGAATATTATCAGAAAGGAAAAAAGAACTGTCCTTTCCGATGAGATTCTTGAGCAGGCGGCTTCTTCGGATGATCCCGAACAGAAAGCGCTGACCCGCCATTTCCTGGACAGACTGTTTGCCCGGGAGAAGGAATCAACCAGAACAATTGCTGTTCTGTACTACAGGGACCGGCTGACACTGGAAGAAACTGCCAGAATGATGGATATGTCAGTGTCCGGAATTCGAAAAAGACTCCGTCTGTTACGGGAACGGGGTCTGGAACTAAAGGAGGTCTAAAGTGGGAAAAAAGAATATACCCGACCTGCATTACGAACAGATACTCCTCTCCGAAATTTCAGAAGAAGAAGCCCGAAAGATTCTTGCCGAGTCCGGATCAAAGGAAAAAATCGAACAGCTAAAAGAATCAAACGCAGAAATTCTTTTTAATCATCCTCCGCATAAAATCGTTGAGCAGATAAACGCCAGACTCAAAATGAAAAAAAAGTCCTTTATCAGTGATCTGATTCCCAAAAAGCTTATAGCACAGATTGCCTCAGCTGCGGCTGCGCTGGCAATTATTACTATTGCAATTATAAATCCTGCATCTCCGGGGGATTCATCCGGAGACGGCAATAATATAAAAGGCCTTACTCCAAAGCTGCAGGTATTCAGGGATGAAAGCGATGGGCCCAATTCAGTCTTCAGACTTCTTGAAGACGGGGCCACAGTGCATGAAAACGATCTTATTCAGCTTAGCTACCGGCCGGCCGGTCAGCCTTTCGGCATAATTTTCTCCATAGACGGAACAGGAGCTGTAAATCCCTATTATCCCCGGTATTTTTCAGATCTGGCGAATGAACTTGGAAAAGGCGGAACTGTGAATCTGGATTTTTCCCTCAGGCTTGATGATGCGCCGCTTTTCGAGAAATTCTATTTTATTACCTCGGAAGAAGAGTTTTCTCCGGCGGAAGTGGAAATGATTGCTGAAAATTTCGCTGCAGAACCGTCCCGCGTTATTTCAGGCGACCTTCCTCTTCCGTCAAATTTCGAACAATACAGCATTACATTCTATAAGGAGGGAAAATAAGGTGAAAAAGATTTCCTTCCTCTTAATCATACTTCTCTTCATATCTGTTTTCAGCGTTTCCGCTGCTGAAATGGGAATTATCCGCTATGCACTTTTTATCGGATCAAATACCGGCGGATTCAACCGGGTCCCGCTTGAATATGCCGTTTCGGATGCAAGAGCTTTTGCTGCCGTTTTATATGAAATGGGAGGCTTAAACAAATCCAACAGCATACTTCTGTCCAATCCCGATCTTGAGGAAATTTATGCGGGATTTGAAACTGCAAAAGAAATGATCCGGGAAATGCAGGGCAGCGCGAGACGAACCGAGTTTATTGTCTATTATTCGGGCCATTCAGACGAAACAGGGCTGCTTCTCGGAAATGAAGTGCTTTTTTATAAGGAACTCCGCGACCTGATAAACGGGACAGGGGCAGATGTCAATATCGCAATCCTTGATTCCTGTTCATCAGGAACATTTACAAGAATGAAAGGAGCGAAACGGGAAGCTCCCTTCCTTATCGATGAATCGAACGAAACAAGCGGTCATGCCTATATTACATCCAGCTCTGCAGATGAAGCAGCCCAGGAATCCGATGCAATTCAGGCTTCCTATTTTACCCATTATCTGATCTCGGCGCTTCGCGGTGCTGCCGATAATACCGGGGACGGCGTTATTACTATCCATGAAGCCTATGCCTATGCATCACAGGAAACCCAGAGCAAAACACAATATACCCAGGCGGGCACTCAGCATCCGTCATATGATATGAATCTTTCAGGTTCAGGCGGTGAACTTGTGCTTACGGACCTGCGTTCCACGACTGCAGGGATGGTTTTTTCCGAATCACTTGAAGGACGAATATACATCAAGGATTATTCCGGAAGACTTGTCCTTGAAGCAGGGAAACTTCCTGATACGCCTTTGAGTATTGC
>CAZKOK010000544.1:0-2952 GCA_964554355.1 uncultured Spirochaetia bacterium
TATGGTCCCATGCTGCTGGAACAGGGTAAAGCCGGAGTATTTCTGGTTTGAAGGATGCGGCTGGTACGCAAGACGCTTTCGTTATATCGGCAGCACCGAAAACGAAAGACTGTTCCTGCGCATAGGCGGGGCCAATTATGACTGCAAGGTATTCCTGAATAATGAATTCATCGGAAATCATGTCGGAGGTTCCACTCCGTTTTACGCCGAACTCAGCGGACATGTACGGGAGGAAAACCTGATACAGGTCTGTGTAAACAACACACGTACTGCTGACCGCGTTCCCATGAAAAACACCGACTGGTTCAACTGGGGCGGACTTTACCGCGACATAGAACTGATAAGGCTTCCGGAGCATTTTATCAAATCGTTCAGAATCCACCTGGTACCTGACGGACAGTATAATAAAATCCATACGGAAATTGCTGTTTCCGATGAAAATGCATCCGATGCGGTGACTGTTTCAGTCCCTGAACTAAAAATAAGCAAAGAAATAACTCTTTCCGGAGGCAGGGCTTCGCTGACTTTCGATGCGGCGCCGGAAATATGGTCAACTGAAAATCCCAGGCTGTATGAAGTTTCGGTCCTGTTCCGGAACGACAGCATCAGGGACAGGGTAGGGTTCCGGCAGATAAATGTTGAAGGGACCGATATTTTCCTGAACGGGAAGAAAATATGGCTGAATGGGATAAGCGTGCATGAAGACGATACCCTGACCGGTAAGGTAAGCTCCGAAGAGGATATCCGAAGGCGCTATGCGCATGCACAGGAGATGGGCTGCAATTATCTGAGGCTTTCCCATTATCCCCATCATGAACTGGCGGCCAAAATAGCCGACGAACTGGGATTGCTGCTCTGGGAAGAAATTCCCGTATACTGGGCCATAAATTTTGCAAATCCGGACACATTTGCAGATGCCGAAAATCAGCTGAAGGAACTTATCAGCAGAGATTTTAACAGGGCTAGCGTAATAATCTGGGCAGTCGGCAATGAAAATGCCGATACAAACGAACGGCTGGAGTTCATGAGCCGGCTGGCAATGACCGCAAAGTCTGAAGATCCGTCCAGGCTGGTTACCGCAGCCTGCCTTGTCAATCATGAGAAGAACAGAATCGAAGACAGGCTGACCGATTATCTTGATGTAATTGGACTGAACGAATATTACGGCTGGTACAAGACCGATTTCAGCCAGTTGATTGATCTGGGCAAAAACTCAAAACCTGACAAACCGGTGCTGATAACCGAATTCGGTGCAGGAGCAAAAGCAGGACATCATGGTTCGATATCTGAAAAGTTTACCGAAGAATACGCGGAATACGTATACAGGCAGCAGATTGAAACCATCGAAAAACTCGGCTATGTCAAAGGTATGAGTCCCTGGATTCTTTATGATTTTACCTGTCCCAGAAGAAACAACCGTTATCAGAACGGATTCAACAGAAAAGGCGTGATAGCCGAAGACAAAAAAACCAAAAAACTTCCTTTTTATATTCTGAAGGAATTTTATAACAGGAAATAAAACAGACAGATATTTGAACCACAAAGGACACAAAGAAGACAGAGGTCACAAAGAGATAATCGCAATTTATATACAATGGGTTTCCATGAGATAGCTTTTTAATTCGGATTCGTTTTTTTATGGTTTTATAATCCCGGAAAAAATATGTAACAATTATCATTTTTTCCGGGAGACCAATAAGGCTTTCACTAAAATCTCTGTATCTTCTGCTTCCCTCTGTGATCTTTTTGGCCAAAAAAAAAGCCGACCTCGTTGCCGGCTTTCGGAGAGCAGGATAGTAGGGATCGCTTACTTGATGCGAAGCTCTATTCTCATCCCCCTTATTACAAAAGGCCTCACGCCTTTTTGTATCCAGTTTTGAAAAGCTTTGGTCTTTCCCTCAGCTTCTATTTAAATTCTAATACTATGATCTCCTGTTGTCAAATGTAACTGTGCAGTTTCTTTCACGAATTTCCAGAGATATTCCCCGTGTCTGCTATACTTCTGTTAAGAGGAATTGATGGTAGTAATGGACGCTTTGAATATTTCGTCACGCAAAGATGCTAAAGGGAGAAGATACGAAGATCCGGATCCGATAAACAGTACCTTAGTTTACAATAAATTCTCTTCGTGTTTTTTTGGCGTCTTTGCGTGAAAAAAACATGACTTGCTGTTTGATAAAATAAAGGCCGCCCTTGCGGGCAGCCTTAATATTTATCTTGAACTGCTTTTGTAAAGATAATCGAAGTATGGCATGTCTGTCGTAATTGTTTTATCTTTAAAATTCTTCAGAATTGTTTTGTATGATTCAAGTGACCTCCAGAAAGCGTAAAATTCCTGGTCGCCCTGATATGCGTTTGCATATACAGTAGAAGCTTTTGCATCTGCTTCACCCTTGATTTTTTCAGCTCTGGCCTTGGCTTCGGAAATAATGCTTGCTTCTTCGGCATTCATCTGTCCGATCCATTCCGCTTTCTGACCTTCACCGTAGGAGCGGTAGGCCTGGGCCAGCTGTTTACGTTCCTGGATCATCCTGTTGTAAACACTTCGTGTAAGTTCTTCGGAATATCTTATCTGCCTTATTACGATGTCAATCATTTCGATTCCGTAATCAGGGGTAATATTTTGTACCTGACTGAGAATTTCACGTGAAATCATGTCACGCCCTTTTTCTATTGCTTCAAGTGTTGTAGCTGTTGTATCCACACTCTGACCGAGAAGTATGAGCTCTTCTGCACCTTCGGGGAAGGTCTTGTAGCCTGCCGCATTAAGGATTTCCCACAGTTTCTTGCCTTCCGGCGGCGTAATATCATTTTTGAGAATGTAAACCTGTCCGATACCTGAGGTCTCCTTTGCATACAGCGACTGAAGAAACTGCCTGTTGCCGGCACCTGAGGTTTTGTTCAGGATCTGGGATTCAAAAACATCCGGAGCAAGCTCATTCGGAAAATTAA
>CAZKOK010000545.1:0-2947 GCA_964554355.1 uncultured Spirochaetia bacterium
AACAGCCTTTTGATGGATGCGTTTTTATGCATTGAAATCATTTGAGTCCCTCCAGTGGGGCTGGATTAATACGCGGTTGACAATATCGATATCAATTGATTTCTTCTGTGATCTGACAGCTTCCAGAAGACTGCCGATGCAAAGGTTCCTGATCTTGCGTAAGACGCCGTCGGCCGAACGGACGATTAGATGCAGTGCTTCTTCGGTAAACACGTTATGCCCGAGTCCGGCCTTGTCGATTTCTTTCATTATGAAATCAAGCATGTCATCGGAGCTGAGTTTGAGCATGGTATTGGAAAAGGTGACCCGGCTTTTCAGGTCTTCATTGACCTTAAGGTTCATGTTGGACAACAGCTCCGGCTGTCCGACTAGTATCAGGTTGTGGTTCTTCGGGAAATCTTCCAGCAGAAGCCTGATCCTGCGCAGGGTCTGCAAGTCCATCAGATGGGCGTCGTCAACGATGATCACCAGAAGCTTTCCTGTACGGTAAAGCGAAAGGGCCTCTTCGATAAGCCTTCTTTCGCACTTGTAATGGGCCCCCTGATAATCCACATTGAATGCTTCGCAGAGAATTTTTATGGTGTTGGAATAGGTGTGCAGGGTCCTTGAGACTGTCACCACCTGCATGCGTTTGTCGGCCTGCTGTCTGATCGCGTCCTTGATGACGGACTTTCCCGTGCCCGGTTCGCCCATCACAAGGCAGAGCCCGCCCTGCCGGGAATGGACCCTGAGGATGTCGAAAACCTGCTGCTGGTGCGGCAGAAGTGTGACATTATCCAGAGAAAAAGGGTTCTGTTTCAGACCGAAATATGAACGGATCATGACTGTGCCCTCCTTTCCCGTTTAAGTTTTCCGTTGGCGATCAGATCAAGTCTTTTCGCCTGGCCGATCCTTTTGTTTTTGTAGAAGACAACAGGATCAACCGGATTGTTCCGTGGGTAACGGACAGTAATAGTTTTATCATGAAGATACGCGGGAGCTTCGTAACGGATGCTTTTAAGCTGGAAGGTATTGTCTTTTGCGACCTTTCTTGTATCTTCGGTGAAAAACAGTTCATCGGAAGCCTGCCCCGGTTCCAGAAAGCGTATCCGCTTGATATCCAGGGCGAAGCGGTCGACCGGTTTCATGCCGATGCCGGAATGTTTCCCTGAATTGTATTCATCCTCCAGCCAGAGGGTGAATGATTTGTTCAGCTTATCGAGAGATGAAAGATCAAGCTCCCTGGGCAGGAACTGCTCCCTGACCCGCCTGAAGAAGCGCTCGATCTTGCCTTTTGCCGCTCCGTCCCGCACCGGAGCGTGGCGCAGGATGCAGCCGATTCTCGCGCAGATCAGGGTGATTTCCTTTGATGTATAAATGCCGCCGTTGTCGCAGTAGAGGGAATCAGGAACACCCCGCTTGTAAAATGCCGCCTGCAGGCATGAGACCAGGGATTCGATAGTTTCATGGAAATAAAACTCCCCATGGCAGATTACCCGGGAAGCATCGTCGATAACTGCGATCAGCTTTGTCTGGACAGGCTTTCCTTCGGCGTTTCTGACATAGGGGCCATACATGGTATCCATCTGCCATAATTCATTTGCGTACTGCATGGCAAAAGCCAGCCTGCGTTTGTTTTCATGGGAAGGAATATCGTTCAAAAGATCAAACTCCCTGATGAAACGGTAAAAGGTTGTCTGGGCCAGCTGTTTTGGGGAAAACAGACCTTTCTCAATGATCCTGCGGTAGACCGCCATCTTGTGGGGAGGTTTCCTGAGGCGGAACATAGGCTTCACGATGTTTATGGCTTCCAGCAGTTCCTCAGGGGTTATCTTTCTGGACAGGCCCTTGTCGGCCCGTTCTTTGGGCTGGATTTCAGTCAGTCCGTGTTTCGAGTACCTGCAGTACCAGGTGGAAATCGTGCGCCAGGTGAATCTGTGAGGTTTGCCGTATTCGTCCGTGAACACCCTTTCGGCAACCCTTTTTATTCTTTCCCTGCGGCTTGAGCCTTCTTCGTAATCGATGGCAGCCAGGACCTGCATTTTCAGATATCCTGTCGGCTTTTTCATAAGTTTTTATCCTCCTTTGCATAGTTTTCCGAAGGATAACAGCCCTGAAATATGGAGGCAATTTCATTGTGGTGTTGTTGGACTTATGAGAAATTCAGGGAAAAGAATATTATGACGGGAAATCGGCAATGCATTTTGTTCATATTTTTCTGATAAGTCCATAATGCGGGAGGGATTCCCTGAAAAACGGTATCTGTAAATGAAGCTGAAAAGCCTGAACAGGGTCTTCAGAAACCGGAAAACAGAACTGAAGATGATTTATGGTTTTATGCAGCGGATCCGGAAAAAGACAAAACGGAGGTTTTGTCTTATTCAGGAGTTTTTCCCGAATAAATGGCTGATTGATATCAAACATTTTTCTGATCCTGTAAGCTGAAGATACGGACATGCTTTCAGGAACTCTTGCAGCGGCATGCCCTTTCAGAAGACCTTTCAGGAAACCGGATATCAGCTTTGTGCAGAACGTGAACCCCCTCATGAACATGGACATAATGATTGAAAAAGTACGGCCGCAGCCTTTTCTTTTCCCTCTGTTGCTGCAGAATATCCTGTGCCCCCGGCTGCAGCGGTCAGTGAAACTGCCTGGAGCGTATCCCTTCAGGTAACCGTGAAGGATCAGGCTGCCGATAATTCTGCAATGAGGACATTCCCGCTGCTTAAGACCGTGATGTATTTTTTCAAACTCTTCTTCGGATTTATAATAGAAAATATCCATGTTTATACTAAAGTTTCGGTAAGAAACCGTCAGTTTAAAAACGACTCCGAAATTCATCAGTCGACAGAATGGTTCTTATTTCAAGTGTTTTTTTACCGAATTAGCACTGTCTTCTGAGAAGGATTTTATGATATTATTCAGGTAATATCTGTTTGATTTTATGACGGTATTTTGGGAATCAAGA
>CAZKOK010000546.1:0-2943 GCA_964554355.1 uncultured Spirochaetia bacterium
CTCGTCCCAGATCTCGATGTATTTTTCAACACCAAGCACAATGGTTTCTTTAGCGAGTCCTGCAGAGCTCCTTAATGACGGAGGAATATTAATCCTTCCTGCCTTGTCAATTTCACATTCCTGGGCAGGAGCCACTATTCTTCTCTGCAAAAGACGGGTTTTTGATTTGAAAAGACTTGTCGATCCCATAATACTTTCGGAAATTCTGGCCCATTCGTCTGGAGTAAAAAGCCAGAGGCATTTTTCCACTCCCCTTGTTACGATCAGGACACTGCCCTCAATTTCCGACCGGATTTTTGAAGGAATCATCAAGCGACCTTTTTCATCAATTGTGTTTTTATACTCACCTGTTAACACAATACAACCACTTTCTCCTAAATTTTACCACTTTCTACCACATTTCCCATAATATCGCGTAAAAGCCAATTGTCAACGCCGATTTTTTACTATTAAGTCAAAATAGACAAATACCGATAATAAAAACTTTACATATGTTAAGTAAAATGGAGAAAAAACACTGAATGACGCTCTATAACCATATACTTGTATACCCCGACGGCGACACTCAGGAGACTGAAATCCCCTTAAGGCTGAACCAGATAGTCGACCTGAACGGCAGCCCCCTGGCCTTCCCCCTGCCCGATACGCGCATAATCGCCTACCGCATCTACAGGATTTCCACGGATATCAAACGCGGTGAAGAGAATAAACTTTATTTCCTTGAACTCGTTACGAAGCCGGAGCTGGATTCAATGAACTTTAACGCTTAAGGGAACTCACGCTACGACGCAACGGTTATAGCTGTGCAACGTTTATTTGGGGTTGTGAAAAAACCATAAAATATAGCTGTAAATAAAAACAGGATCTCCCGGACGCCCTTTCAGAATTCACTATATACGTTGCGCCGTTCCCATCGTTGCGTTCGTTGCGTGAGATCTTCTTCCTTGTGTCCTAATGAAGAGTATCTTAATCCCGGAGAAATATCCTGTAATCAATATCCGGGAAGACATTGTTCCGTTTTTCAAGCTTGGTCAGCCATTCCGTGTTTACGTTTCCTCGGGAGAGGTTGTCATATATTGTATTGAAATTATTCAGGTGTTCTTTTACCCTGCGGACTGCATAAGGGACGGTTGTGCCGGTTTCCATGATGAACGGCCAGTCGGAAGCCTGGGCAAGCATTACTTCCCTTGCTGCCTGATTCAGGACCCTTTCCTTGAGGCCGGATTCGTTGGGAAAGCGGATTACAAGTTCCTCCATCCTTTCTATGGCTTTGTGGGTATGACGGTAGATCCAGTCATTTGTGCCGTCAAGCCAGACTTCGGCATAACCTTTATTTCCCCAGCTGGAAAATGAGGGCTGGGATTTCTGGTGTGTCTTGTGTTTTTTAAGATAATCATCGGGACTGACAAGCTGAATGATTTTTTCATCATCTTTGGCAATTTTCCTTAAAAGTATATCAATCCAGCCCGGGCCTTCAAACCACCAGTGTCCGAACAGCTCTGCGTCAAATGGAGCTGAAATGAGCGGCGGCTTGTCCATGAGCGGTGAAAGCTTTTTTATTTTTGATTTTGTGCGGTACAGGAAATTCTCGGCATGCTCATCGGCCTTTTCCAGCGCATCCTGAAAATTATACGGCTGTTTCTGGTCTGTATTTCCTGTAATTCTGTAATATTTATATCCGGTGTTTACCCTCATCCCGTCAGGAAGGACATAAGGCTGAATATATTCAAGAGGAAGATCAAATCCGATATCCCGGTAAAACTCGCGGTATGCTATATCGCCGGGATATCCTTCTTCGGCAGACCAGACTGCATTGGTTGTAGCATTGTCTCTTCCGAATGCATATACATTGTTGCCGCAGTTTAAAGGAGCATATACCCCGTTTTTCGGCCGTTCTTCGGCAAAAAGGATTCCATGCGCCGATGAGAAAAAATAATTGAGATTTGCGCTTTTTAAATACCTTTCCAGCCCGGGGAAATATCCACATTCGGGAAGCCACATTCCTGATGGTTCCTTGCCGAAAAGTCTTCCGTGTGAAATTACTGCTGTCTGCACCTGGGCTTCAACAGCAGCCGGATAAAGTTCGTAAAGAGGAAGGAAACTGTGTGTGGCTCCGGTTGTGATAATATCCACGCAGCCGTCTTTTTCAAGCTGACGGAAACTCTTAAGCAGGTTCTTTTTATGTATGCCCGTGAAATCCTCAAGGTTCTGCCTGAAAAGATCATGATACATTTTTGCCAGCGGATTAAACTTTTTATCGCCTTTTGTCCGTTTTATTTCCTTGTCTCCGAGATCAAGAAGCATTTCAAGATGCCTGATATATCTCTCCTGCAGAAGTCCATCATTGAGCATTGAAGCAAGTGTGGGCGATATGGAAATGGTAAGCCTGAAGGGCACCTTGTCTTCTTTCAGCTTTGAGAAAACCCTCATTAATGGCAGGTAGGTTTCAGAAATAGCTTCAAACAGCCAGTTCTCCTCCAGAAACCGGTCAAATTCCGGGTGTCTGACAAAAGGCAAATGAGCGTGAAGCACAAAACATAAATATCCTTTACTCATTCAGTTATCCTTTTATCTGAAGATACTGATTGTCCAGCATCGAGATTATTCTCTGCGGTATTCTTGAAATTGAAGACGATGAACTTACTTCATAAAGTCCTGAAAGAAGAAGAACATTCTGGTCTTCAAGCGCAGCGGATTCTTCCATGTTTTCGAGATCAGTCTTCGGACTTTTAATAATATTGGACCTGGTAAGCACTTCTTCCTTGCCGAATACGGTAGTTATTATTTCAGCATAATACTCCGAATTGGATTCGGGCAGATTTATATACCAGCTTTTATCATTGAACGTTACCGGAATATCAAAAAAATCAATATTATTTCCTCCCGGGATTACCTTGTGTACACGGATATAAACACTGCTGTTTTTATACTTAACACTTTTCA
>CAZKOK010000547.1:0-2940 GCA_964554355.1 uncultured Spirochaetia bacterium
TAGGTGATGCTTCAGATTTTTATGCTTTTTTACAAGCTTCGGGGCAGTAATTATTGAATTTGATATTTATATCACTAATAATTGATAAAGAGGAGTCAGAAGTGAAAAGCAAAGATGAATATATTGAATTGAAATTCGGCCCGCACTGGAATTACATAGCAGCTGCAAGAAGTTTTCTTCAGGGGTTTCTGTCAATCAGTACAAACGATCAGGAATATTCCGATAATCTTGCAATGGCCGCAAGTGAACTTCTGGAAAATGCGGTCAAATATTCTGAAGATACTGAAACATTTATGCATGTATCAGTACAAAAACCGGCAGACCAGGTAATAATAGTTGTTGTTAATCAGTCAACAGATGAAAGATGCAGGGTACTGAGAGAAATATATGAAAAAATTATGAAAAAGAGTCCACTGGAAGCATATGTTGATCAGATGAAAGAGGCCGCAGTGCGTGAAGACGGCAAAAGTCAGCTGGGTCTCGTCAGGATTCGTTATGAAGTCGGTGCAGACCTTAAACTGAATATTGATCAGAACAATAAAGTTACAATTACTCTGACATTAGTAAAATAGGTGGTAGGACATGAATATTGCAAGTATAAATCAGGACAAAATCAAAATTGATATAGTTGATGAAAATCAGGAAATAAAGGTCGTTTTTTCAGGAGATCTTGATATGGCAGATCCCGGACCTCTTCTTGACCCTTTTTTCGGGAATATACATGAAGAAATAATTTCAGGCGGAATAAAAAAAGTAATTCTGGATTTCAACAATCTGACATTTTTAAATTCAAGCGGAATAAAAACAATTGCCAAATGGATTATGAAACTTGCCGTAATGCCCGAGGACAAAAGATACAAAATGATAATAAGGCAGAACAAGGGTATTACATGGCAGGCTACAAGTCTGCCGACACTTACATATCTTGTTCCGGGAGCAGTTGTTGTAGAATAAAAAGGAGCTATAAATGTATGACATTTTTTCTTTTTCATTTTTTCCGGTAATAATTATCTGGCTGATAATATGGTTTGATATCAGGAAAAATCCAAGGTATGCAAATCGGCCTGTATATGTGTTTTTATCAGGACTGCCCCTGATACTGCTTTGCACGCTTTCCTTTTGTCTGTCAGCTTTTAAAACGGATATGAATGCAAACCAGTTTAAATCAGCCCTTTTGCTTTTTGCTTCGGGATTTTATATTGCAATAGCTGTGCTTGAACATTCAATTCATATTCAGAGAATAATCAAAGGCCATCTGTATGATGATTTTAAGAAAAAGCTGAAAAAATATTACATTGCGGCATCAGTAAATATTCTGACTATGGTATATGCGCTGCTGACTCTGTTTTCGATTATTCCGCCGGATATCAGCTTTCATTATATTTCACTAATTAATTTAATCTCGCTGATATTTATCTGTGTCTATTCAGTTATTTCGCTTTACAGTTATGTGCAGGGCTCCTTAAGGACAAGAAAATATCCGTTTTCGGTTTTGCTTATTGTGGTTTCTGTAATTTTTATTATTGAATTATTGGGAACGCCGCCCGCGAATACAGTTTATATCTGTCTTCTTCTTCTGCTAATTTATTCTATCAGACTCGTCGGTGAATATATCTATTACAAATCATATCATTTTGACAATCTGCTGGCAACACAAACCGAAAATCAGATAAAGAGAACCAATCTGATTAATAAAGTTATTGAATCAAGTTTTGAAGAGGATGTGCAGTATCTGAAAGAAATGATTATGCATTCTCTCTATGATATTGAAAAAAATCTCGTTATAAGCGAATACAAGATTTCCGGTCTTGTGCTTTACAGAAAGGTAGGCGAAAAATTCAAGGTGGATGATGATGAACTGATATATGGATATGCACCACCGCTTTATGAACTTGAATCGGTAAGGCAGCAGAAACAGGACGGATTGAAAAAATATGTTCGTTCATATGAATATGATATAAACAAACTAAAAAATACCGAAGCAGACGGTCTGAAACATTTCGGACAGAAAGCCATAAAAAAAGCGATTGATACCCTGGAACCTGTAACAGTGGAAAACATACCTTCGTGCTATAAGGGACTTGTTTCCTTCATTGTTATTTACCCGATAGTTAATGCGGATAAACTTTCCGGCTTCATGGTAATTTTCAAAAAGGGATTTAATCAGCTGATGCCTTATGAACAGAACAGTCTTGAGGAATTGTCAGTAAATTTCAATACAGTTTTTTCAATAATGCGCGGAAAGGAAAGCCAGAGGGAACAGAACAGGCTGCAGGAAGAAATGAATATCGCGAAAGAGATACAGACATCAATTGTTCCTTCACTTCTTGAAATCCCGGGCTATGAAACAGCATGTTCAATGACCACTGCAAGTGAGGTCGGAGGAGACATGTATGATCATCTTTCTTCAAAATTCGGCAATTACATAAGCATCGGAGATGTCAGCGGCCATGGGCTTCCTTCCGGTATAATGGCATTAATAAATATCGCTTCATTTCAGGGAGCAATAGAAACGGCAGAAGTAATCGGTAAAAAAATCGAAGTCAATCAGCTGTATGATATCGTAAACAGGGTGCTGTGCAGAATAAACAGGGATAGAATAGGTTCCGATAAATTTATGACGGCAAATATTATGCTTGAAAACAAAGGGGCATTTGTCCATGCCGGAACTCATGAAATTGCGCTGGTTTACAGGAAAAGTAAAAACGCTGTTGAAAGAATTGAGGACTGCGTGGACAGGACGGCTTTTCTCGGACTTACAGATAATCTTAATTCAAAGAGTTCTGTAAGCAGTTTCAAAATGGACAAGGGCGATATTCTGGTATTATATACTGATGGAACAATAGAGGCGAAAGATGAAAATTCTGTCCAGTTCGGGATTGAAAAACTTGAAAAAGCCCTGAATAATAATTCAGGCAGGGAAATTGATGAGCTTCGGCA
>CAZKOK010000548.1:0-2929 GCA_964554355.1 uncultured Spirochaetia bacterium
GTTCCTCTGGTAAAATCAGAAATGATTTCATCTCCCGGATCATCAGTAAACAGAAATTTTGTTTTAGGGCCGAATGCCATAGTCTTTTTTGAATTTAAAAAGATTAATGTGAAAAGTGACCGCGGTTATTCATATAAACGCATAACAGAAGTTCATACCTGACAGAATATTCAGGTAATGTAAGTAAATACCTTAAGTACAAATGCCATATTATTACTGATGGAAAATATATAAAAATAGGTTAAAATGAAAACTCGTTGTACAGGAGGTGAACCGGGTTTTGGATATTCTTCGCCCAATAATCGATTTTGCGATATCTGCCACTTGTATCTTTTTCAGTCTGTTCTTAATAGCAGCTCAAAGGTTCCTGAAGATTAATGATATTTTTTACCGTCTCGGCTGGTATCTGTTTTTTATAAGCAATGTATCTCTTGTGCATGCTTTTGTTCATCTTCCCATGATGGTTCAGTATTCGCGGGAATTGCTGACAATCCAGCGGATTCTCGGTATATGCGCCGGATTTCCCCTTGTATTGCTGGTGAGAAAAATAAATAAAAACACATTGAAGAAAATACAGATCCGCATTATTTTTGCGGTTTTGGCTGTTCTGTTTACAATTGCTTTCCTTGATCTTGTATTTGAATTCAACTGGCTTTTTTATGATCCTCCTCCAAGAATTAATGCAGCGCCGTTTTATAAAATGGTTTATATCCCGTTTTCCATATTCGGAATGTCCGCTATGGGGTTTATGCTGTTCAGGGCATACAGATCACTTTCCGGCGGAACCAAAAAATTAATAGGTATTGTTGTCTTCGGTTTTTTTATTCAGCTGCCGTTTGCTTTTTGGGATTTTATTTCAGTGATAGTAAAAAAGGACCCGTTCGGATCTACGATTTATTTATATAATCCCGGAATAATCATATTTTTCATTTTAATTTTTATTTTTATTATCAAATTCATAAAAATGCATATGAAATATCCATCGATGAGTTCATTTGCAGATACAAAAGAAAAGTACAAAACGGCGGGCAGAGGCGATCAGGCATTATTCGGTAAAATAGAGAAAATGATGAAAGACGATAAGGCTTACTACGATCCGGATATAACTATTGAAAAACTGGCCAGAATAACCGGTGAGACACGTAATAATCTTTCAAGAATTATAAATCTGTTTTTTAAAGATAATTTCAAGGCATATGTGAATTCCCATCGGGTGGAAGAAATGAAGGCATTTCTCTCAGAAACAAATCTGAATATGTCCATACTGGAAGTAGGGTTCCTTGTCGGATTCAATTCCAAAACCTCAATAAACAGGGCATTTCATCACTTCGTAAAAATGACTCCGATGCAGTACAGAAGGTTTGTTCTTGGAGAATCTTCCGGAGAACATATGGTTTTATTCCAAAAGAAAACCACCTCCTATGGAGGTGGTCCAACAGCTTAAAGCTGGTGGATATATAGGTTATGCCTTTATATTTTCTCAATTACCGAAAAATAGGTTTCAGAGTGTACTCTGAAACGATATTTTTTCGTAATACATATATTAATTCATAAAGGTTCTGATTTTTCTGCATCATAAATTCGTTTTGCTTGTTTTTTCCATATTCCAAAATTATAAAAAAATAACGGGGCAAAATACAATATCACTTTGAAAAGAGGGATTATGATTTCTGCAGTTCCTTTGATGTATTTATCATTAAGCAGCACCTGTATTCTGTTTTCCGTATTTACGATTATTTCCAGGAAAACCCTGAAGTTTGATGATGCGCTGGCTGACATGGGAAAATTTCTTTTTTTTGCGGGGATAACCTGTTTTTTTTACGGAATATTTCATTTGCCGGAACTGTCGTCTTTCAAGGCTGCGATATCACGGTACCGCATTATTACAAACATATTTTCTTCATTTGTTCTGGCGGGTATCGGAAAAAGGTATGCCGCCGGCAGAACATGGCCACTGATCTTCACTCTCATAAAATATTTCCTCTTTAGTCTGCTGTTTGTAACGATCGCAGACATAATTTTCGGACTGAAGCTGTTAATTACTGAAAATGGTCAGATAATCTCTATGACTGTGTTGTGCAGGTTTATTTTTATGCCGCTCTATCTCGGCGGCCACTTTGTTGTCAGTGTTATTCTGCATCATGCGGGCCGGAAATACGAAAACGGCGACAGAATAATGATAAAAATGCTGAATCTGAGCATCCTGGCCATTATTCCCTTTAATTTACTGGAATTTTTTCATTTTCTGCTAAACCCTGAACCATTCGAATCTACATTGTGGTGGTTCAGTATCGGCATTCTTCTGCAGATGGTGGTCACGATGAGGTCGGTTCTTGTTATTCAATCCATGATGACAAAATACAGTTCAATCAGGAGAACAGCCTCATCTCAGGCAGACGAAGATTGCGGGAGTAATAGTCTGTATCAGAAGATAATAAGAAAAATGAAAGAAGACGGTCTTTTTTATGATCCCGACCTTTCACTCGAAAGCCTTGCAGAGGAACTGGGGGAATCCAGGCACAGAATCTCAAGAATAATCAACAGGAAATCGGGCCATAATTTCAATTTGTTTCTTAATTCATTCAGAATTGAGGAGATGAAAATGCATCTTGAAAAAACCGACAGCAGCCGGTCGATAATTGATATAGGTTATCAGGCAGGGTTCAATTCCCGAACATCAATGAACAGGATGTTTTATCATTTCTGCAATATGTCTCCACGGCAGTATCAGAAAAACTGTCAGAAAAACATTAAATAAATTTGGCCCAGATTATAATCTGAACAAATTCTGTATTTTTTTTGTATATAGTTGGTGCATAAAATCAACTTTACAGGAGGTGTAAATATGACAAAATGTAAATCCGGCAGATTTTTTGTCTGCCTGATTGTTTTCCTGAAGGATTGTGGCGCACAAATAGTGTATTTTGGG
>CAZKOK010000549.1:0-2924 GCA_964554355.1 uncultured Spirochaetia bacterium
ACGGTCGAACGCCGCGGCCGCAGAAGTCACAACCTGCAGGGCATTCGGATCGGCCAGCCCGACATCCTCGCTGGCTGAAATTATCATCCTTCTGAAAATAAAACGCGGGTCTTCCCCGGCATGGATCATCTTGGCCATCCAGTAAAGGGCGGCATCCGGATCCGACCCTCTTATAGACTTTATGAAAGCGCTGACAGTATCGTAATGATAATCGCCCTCTTTATCGTAAAGAACAACCTTTTTCTGGATGCTTTCCTCGGCGATAGTCATTGTGATTTTGATTTCCGCATTTCTGGGAGGAGGAAAACTTTCCGGAGTTGTTTCGACAGCAAGCTGAAGTGAATTGAGAAGACTGCGTGCATCGCCCGCCGCAGTTTCGATCAGATGCTCCAGAGCGCCTTTTTCGAATTTAATATTGAATTCGCCGTAACCTCTTTCCTTATCCTTTATGGCCTGTTCTGCAATAGTCGCAAGATCTTTCCGTTCAAGCGTTTTGAGCTGAAAAATCCTCGAACGCGACACAAGAGCCGAATTGACTTCAAAATAGGGATTTTCGGTAGTTGCCCCGATCAGGATAACAGTCCCGTTTTCGACCCAGGGCAGCAGTGCGTCCTGCTGGGATTTGTTCCAGCGGTGCACTTCGTCTATAAAAAGGATTGTTTTCTGCTGATAGAGGTCCCGGTATTTGACAGCCTGGTCAATTGATTCACGCAGCTGCTTGACACCCGAAAGCACCGCGTTAAGCGACATGAACGCGCTTTTGGTCGTATTGGCAATGACCCGCGCCAGGGTCGTCTTCCCTGTCCCCGGCGGCCCGTAAAAAATAAGCGACGACAGCTGGTCGGCCTGGATGGCCCTCCTCAAAAGCCGCCCCTTCCCGAGAATATGCGACTGCCCGGCAAACTCCTCAATAGTCCGCGGCCTCATCCTCGAAGCAAGAGGCTCCTGTGTCTGATTGCTGTTCTGACTGAAAAGATCCATGATTACGGACAGTATACGTGAACATATGGCGAAAAGGAAGGGGGGAGAATTATCTTTTTATCGGTTTTCGTCGGGTTCAATGCATAGCATCGACCGCTCCTCAAACCGGGGGCGCAAAACAGCAAACAAGTGGCTGTTTTGCGTTTTCTCCGGAGAATATGGGGACAGACCCGTTACATGTCGGCGCCTGAGGCCCATTCTTCTTCACCGTAATCCTTTTCTGCCAGGCTTTGCATGTATAAAAGATTATTTCTGCCGATATATCTTCTTTGCCCGGAATGCATCGTCCACCAGACCTGGGCCTTTGACTGGAATTTTTCAATGCGAAGTTCGATCGGAGGGTGAGACATCATATAGTCCCTGATAAAGCCGGCTTCCTTTTTTCCGGAGGATTGTTTTTTGACAAATACCTTCTGCATTGAAACAAATGACAGAGATAATGCCGAAGGATCATACAGACTGCCGGTTAGAATGGAAAAGGCATATTCATCGGCTTCATTTTCAAGGGTTTTGCTGAAAGAATTATTAAGGAACAGATAACTGAGATAATCAGCCAGCTCTCCGGCAGATGAGTCTCCGAGTTTTTTACCAAGCAGCTCATACTTGACCATATCAAAGCAGTGGGAAAGTTCGATATGCCCCATCTCATGGGCAAGCACTGCGGCAAGTTCTGATTCCGATCTCAGCACGTTCAGCATTTCGCGGGTAACACATATTACTCCTCCGGGCATGGCAAATGCATTGGGATAAGGAGAATCGACAGGATAAACAGTGTAGCTGAATGGTTTTTTTTGTTTGCCTGAAGTCCGTCCATCACACTGTTCAGGTAGAGAAACGACGGATCATTTCGGTCTGTTTTGCTGTCATAGATCTGCCGGATTATTTGTCCGTATTCACCTTCATCCATTTCATCAACAGGAAGCAGCCTGCCGAAGGTTTTGTTTACTATTCTGCTTCCATTACCAAGTGCCTGATAAAAAGGGGCAAGTGTCGATGCATGGGCGGTCCTGACATTGTTTACTGCAAGATATGCCGTTATTCCCGTACCGGAAACCATGATTACAATAAGAAAGACAAGCCTAAGCTTTTTCATTTCTGTTCTCCTGTTTTTTTGCAAATCTGTCCTTGAATTTCGCATATATTGCATTTATCAGAATCAGGATTGCCGCAACCGCGATGAATACGATGGCCTTGACGAAATTATCAAGATTATGCAGATCAACAAAGAACAGTTTTGCCAGGCAGGCGAGTATTGCCGCGCTTGCAAGATAGCGGAAATGATTTTCCCGGAGTATTACGCTTAGGATAAATATAAGCAGGGTCTCAAGCATAAGGGCCACTGTCAGTACATTTTTGCTGAAAGACCAGATAATGAATAATGCAATTGATATGAACAGAGGGTAATAAATCCAGAGGTTTGTTCTTCTGGAAATCAATGCTGAAAACTTTTCTGTCCATTTTACCGAAACAGGGGCCGTAACATTTTTCAGGCCCTTCTTCCGGTGAAACAGAACAAGAAAGACAGCCTGCATCAGGATGGCAGCGAGTGCGAGTATCCAGTCTAGTTCAAAACCTGATATAAGTGCTGTTTTATACCGTGCTGTTATCAGGGGGATGTGCACCGCAGCTCCCCAGAAAAAGAACACGGCATAAAGACGCAGCCTTATGAGTTTTTCACTTTTATTAAGGTCTGCGATGAAGCCTATAAAAGAAAGGCCCATCCAGATGAGCGGATGATAGATCTGCTTTACCTCAAGTATGACCAGGCCCGTTATGCTCAGGATGATAATTTCCAGAAACCAGGCTTTGATTTTGGAATGGAATGGATACAGTTTTTCCTTTTCCCCGGCTTCACGCATATACCAGTAAGCAAATACCAGAATGGAAAAAACCTCAATTATAAATCTTACCCTTATAATTCCGAACATCAGTGCTTCGGACTG
>CAZKOK010000550.1:0-2919 GCA_964554355.1 uncultured Spirochaetia bacterium
AGACGTTTTAGCAGTTCGTCACCAATAAGTGAGATTTCCTTCGAGGACTTGCTTGAATTGATTACTCCGGTCCTCCCGGCTATCGCTTCCTCAAGCCTGATGCTTTTGGAAAGCACGGAGGAAAACACCAGGTCGTGAAACGATACCCCGATCTCTTCCCGGATCTGCCTGGTAATAACAGGGATCGAGTCAAAGGCGTTGATGATTACGCCGAGGATGGACAGTTCGGGATTTAATCCTTTCCTCACTTTTGAAATTGTCGCCATCAGGTCATTGGTTCCCTGCAGGGAATAGAGTCCGCAGGTCGTGGGAATGATCAGATGGCTGCAGGCGGTCAGGGCGTTGATCGTAAGCACTCCCAGGGACGGAGGCGTGTCCAGAAGCAGCAGATCAAAGGCCTGGAACTCTTTTACCGAAAACAGGTCGCTGAATTGGGTGTATGCATCGATCTCACCGAGCAGGTGTTTTTCCAGCAATGACAGTTTCACATCGCCTTTGAGGATAGAGAGGTTTTCATTGATTGCTTCGATGTTCAGGCCTTCGCAGTTAAGTGCTGAGTAGAGTCCCGGTCCTTCGTCAGTCAGGCTTTTGGTCAGGTTGCCCTGCGGATCCGCGTCGACAAGCAGCACTCTGTAGCCGATAGATGAAAGATAAATCCCGGTTTCCCTGGTAAGCGTTGTCTTGCCGACCCCGCCTTTCTGGTTGGTGAAGACGATTCTTTTCATTCTTCACCTTCCCTTGCAGCTGCTTTTAATTCACGCTGCTTCTGGCTGAAGCTTTTCTTGGCCTGGTGCACGAACGAATTGATCTGGTTGTAGCCCTGACGGAACAGGAACAGGTTGCAGGCCGCTTCTCTGGTAAAGTACTGTTCCTGCAGCTCATGGATTTTCTCGCCTGCGAAGGTCAGCCTGCAGGCTGTCTGGCCGCCCAGAGGGATGCATTCAACTTCCTTCAGTTCGCAGCCGTTGATTAAAAACCAGGTCGCCTGGTACATGTCGGTGACAGTAGTCTTCTGCATGGGGTCTCCTTTGGATAAGAGAAAACCGTCTTCCGGAATTTGATGTTTTGTGGTATGCTTTTGTTACTATTCATGGAGAGGGGTTCCTCTTTGTGTTGTTGGCCTTTGAAGGTGTCGCAAGCAGCTTCAAGGGCTTTTTTGTTCCTTCTACGAAGGGTTTTCAAAAACCCTGTCAAGTACCTATACAAAGTTTTTGATTTAATTTATTGTACTTATGTTGCACTATGATGTCAAGCAGATGTTATATTATTTACATGGATAAACTCAATCAACGCCCTTTGCTGGCAAGAAATCTGATCAGGCTGAGAAAGAAACACAGCCTCACCCAGGCTGATCTGGCTAAAATTTCCGGCGTTTCCAGAAGGACTATCGCATTATATGAAACGCACGAATCCAACCCTCCGATCGATAACATCGAAAAGCTGGCAAAAGCCCTGCATGTTTCAATTGACAAACTGATAAATCTGGAGTTTTCCGACAATAAACTGAATGATGATTTCTACAATATTGATTCCAGGACCCTGAAAAAAATCAAACAGATTCTTTCACTTTCTCCTGAACAGAGACATATGGTCTATTCGCTGGTCGATTCATTACATTCGAAAAAATGATTATTGTTCTACTTTTTCCAAAGAAGCCAAATTAAAGCATCCTTCACTTCTTTTACTTCCCTCAAACCAGAAACATTTGGCTTCATCTTCTCTTGTGTTTGATCCATCAACAGATAAATACGTCCAATTTCCTATTTGCTGGATCGTCATCGCTGGGCCGCCGCTTTTAAGTTTTACAACATCACCAATTTCAAATTCCATAATTTATCTCCTATATTTTTCTTAAATCTATTTGTCACATCCAAGTTCTATTAAAAATTTAATTATGGTAAATAGAAAAGCCGCAATTGATAACCAGAAAGCAATCGTTGCAAATGTATTTTTTTTCCGCTGCTCTTTCTTTTCATTACTACGGTTTTCATCAACAAGACACCTAACTAAATCAATATACTTATTCATCCGAGATCTGATCATTGTTCCCTGAATTATTAAATCGCCATTCCGATTATAAACTCTTAAATTCACATTCTCATTATCACCTTTATTCTCTGGCAAATCATACCAGAAATTGAATAACAAAGTTTTCATTGCTTCAATCTTTGATTTATTCTCTTCCCATATTTTTTTTTCATTTACATCGTTGTGGGTATCTGTAATATGCAGATGATCTGCCATAGACTTTAATTTCCTTTTTTATTAAATAATACAGGTAAATTTATTTTAATGCTGCTTAACATATTTTGTAAATGATTTTGACCTTTCAAATTCATCAAAATAACCCGTCACGGGACGGTTACAGCCGAAAACTATGTTCCTGACCGGATAAAATCACCTGAAATTACATTGAATTCAGTATGCAAGATAAACGGGGCATGCTTTTTCCGGCCCGATTTTTTAATTTCTTTCAGAAAAAGGGTTTTTTAAAAAAATGGTATGACTGGCAATTTTCGGTATGATTAACTGCGGCTAATTCATTTTATCGTATGTATTAACCGGACATACCAGAAACACAACGCTGTTTTTACAAACCGTCACCGCAGCACCCCTACACCGGCCCGTTCTTCGCCATCCTGGCTCATCACTAGACAGAACACCCGTTATTCGCCAGCCGCGTCCTTGCGGCCGGTTCGCCCTTCGGGCCAAATAACGGGTATTCTGCCTACCGGTTCCGGGACATTGGTTTCAGGAAGTTCATTCGCATCGTATTACAGACCGGGAAAGGATCCGCCTGTTGAGTTACTGATTGTGGCCCCCAAGGTAGGCAGAATTACATTTTATCGGAAGCTTTAGCTTACGATAAAATTAATTCTGTCTAGGCCAGCTTTGAATTGTCAGTTTCACTTGGCCGTG
>CAZKOK010000551.1:0-2919 GCA_964554355.1 uncultured Spirochaetia bacterium
GTCAGCAGTTAAAAAAGCGGATGTGCTTAACAGGAGTAATTATGAAAGAACAAATTGTTCTGGATAATGTTAAAAAGGAATACAAGACCCCTGTAAGAAAACATGGCCTGTTGCCGGCAATGAAGCAGTTATTTAAGCCCCGATATGAATATGTGGAAGCAGTCAACGGAATATCCTTTTCCGTAAAAGAAGGCGAAATGGTGGGCTTTATCGGTCCCAACGGCGCAGGCAAGACAACCACTTTGAAAATGCTATGCGGCCTGTTATATCCCACTTCAGGCGAAATTATGGCAGACGGGTTTGTTCCATATAAACGAAACCGGGATTATCTGCGGGAGATAGCTTTGGTCATCGGCAACAAGACGCAGTTAAGCTGGGAAATTACAGTAATGGATTCTTTTCACATTATGAAGGAAATTTATCAGATATCAAAAAACGACTTCAAATCGCGTCTTGATGAATTGACTGCATTACTGGATATAGAAGGTGTTTTAGATAAACTTGCGAGGAATTTATCCCTTGGAGAACGGGCCAAATGCGAGTTGGCTGCATCATTGCTGCATCAGCCAAAAATCATGTTCCTTGATGAACCTACGCTTGGGATGGACGTATCAATTCAATTGAAAATCCGTGATTTTATCAAAAATTACTGCAGAAAGAACGGGACTACAGTGATGCTGACAAGCCACTACATGGCTGACATTACTTCTTTATGTCCCCGCGTAATACTGATTAACAAGGGAAAGCTTATCTATGATGATGAAATAAACAAACTCTCAAAAAAGCTGGCGCCCTTCAAAATAATAAAAATAAACTTCAGCGGCCAGGGCAAGGTCGTCAGCGAAAAAGATATTACCGATATTGCGGGGGACGGCGCTTCGGTTATCGATCATCAGGCACTGGAATATACTATCCGGGTTTCGAATAACGAGGTCGCATCGGCAGCTTCATTCTTACTGAATAAATTATCAATAGCTGATTTAACAATCGAAAATCCTCCCATAGAAGCGGTAATTGATCAGATATATAAAGACGGAGCAGTACTGTGAATTTGAGGGGAGGATTCTTTCTTATCAGGAAAAACCTGTTCAGCAATACGGCTTCAAGGGCTTTCTTCTGGACATTATCCTTCGGCTGGATGGTGGGCCCGTTGATATAGATGTTTGTCTGGTTTGCGGCGGCAGGGGAAGGCGGCATATCCGGATTCTCAAAAAATGATTTTATAAATTACTATGCAGTCTTTATACTGGTTAACCAGCTGACCTATCCGGTAGCTCACTGGACAGTCGGCGATAATATTTTCAATGGCACCTTCTCCTTTTGGCTGATCCGGCCCGTACCGGTCATATTTGAAGCAATTGCAGCCGATTTGTCTGTGAAAATAATATGTTTTCCCTTTGTCTGCGTTTTTATGGCTGTTATGGTGATCATCCTCAAAATAAAGATAGTATTTACTTGTTCCTCTGTTCTGCTGTTCCTGGTCTGTCTGATGCTTTCGCAAATCCTCAGATTTCTTGTCGGATATGCTTTGTCGCTGATTGCAATGTTTACCCGGAAAATCCAGGCTCTCCTGGATATCAACAATACCCTGGTGCTTATATTTGCAGGACAGATTATCCCGACGATATTGCTGCCGGATGTTATGAAAAGGGTTTCTTTCTATTTACCTTACAGATATATGATCGGTTTTCCTGTTGAGGTAATACTTGGAAAATTATCCGCGGCGGAGTTTTACCGGGGTATCTGCATTTCAATGATCTGGATTCTTGTTTTGCTTGTTATTTATAAATTCATCTGGCTTAACGGCATAAAACGCTATACTTCAGTCGGGGGCTGACATGGGGAAATTAAAATTCAAAGCAGGATTATTATATGTTTTTTTCAGGACATCCCTTCAGCAGATACTTTCGTTCAGATTTGATTTTTTCAGCAAAATTCTTAATTTAATATTACATCTTATTGGAAGTATCGGGTGTATCCTGATCCTTTTCTCAAAGGTTGAGGTAATTAACGGCTGGAACCTTTATGAAACCTTGACAGTAATCGGAGTTTTTAATTTCATGGAAGGATTCAAGTTTGTATTCCTTTCGCCCAGTTTAGACTCCCTTTCTGGTCTTGGCGGCGAATTGTGGACCGGGTCTTTTGATCATACGCTGCTTAAGCCTGTACCGCTTCAATTTTTTATCAGCGTAAGAAAATGGTCGCCTCTTTCCATAATCGATGTCATAATCAGCCTTATTATAATTATTTTCGCTGCGGCCAGTATCGGAAATCCCGTTTCCGCCGGAAGCATTGTTTTATTCGTTGCGGCATTAATATCCGGCATTATCATCCTGTATTCAATAATGCTGATTTTATCTTCAGCCGCATTCTGGTTTCTGGGCACCCCTATGCTGTGGATATTCAACAATATCATACAACTGGGCAGGTACCCTGTCGGCATCTATCCCGGGGCTTTCAAATTTTTACTGACCTGGATTTTACCGGTAGGTTTGATAATTACCGTTCCGACCGATCTGCTGCTTGGTAAATTGTCAATTATAAACCTGTCAGGCCCGTTAATCTTTGCGGTGATAATCTATGTTATTGCTGTCCGGTTTTTTAAACAAAGCCTGAAGAAATATGTAAGCGCATCAAGCTGAGGATAATGCATCTTTTTATTATCGATCTTCTCCTCGTGAATTCCCTGATCTTCCGCGATGGTAGTTCCGGGTCTGTCCCCGTTTATTTCTATTAACATTTTTGCAGTATCTGAATTCTTTACTAAATAATCACGGGCCTTAGTATATGATTTCCTAAAAGGACTCAATGCATAAATAAAAAATCCTTTTACTTCAACTATGTTACCCGTCGGATCCGTATAAATAATCGGATTATTATGACAATAAGTATACCGATTCAACCCATCCAGCACCGTAT
>CAZKOK010000552.1:0-2919 GCA_964554355.1 uncultured Spirochaetia bacterium
ATCCGCGACGAGATTACAATGCTGTAGATCAGGGTGGTAAGGCTGATGATTTTCAGGATTTTCCTGACCAATGCTTTGCTGTCTTCTTTCTTCATTTGTTCTCCCCGACTGCCTGTACAATTATTTTTTTCTGTGTGATTCGTCTGCTGTGTTCAACAGGACAATGTTCAACACAGCGGAGACAATGAATACATCTGCCTTTTGACGGCAGATATTCGTTTATGCTTCTGCCTGATTCAGCCGTTATAAGTTTTACCCCGATAAGAAGACCGAGGAATGCGCCGAAAACGGAGGAGTAGAATGTCCAGTCGGCTTCCGTTTTCTTTTTCCTTTCAGACAGCTGTTCGAGTGTGTCTTCGCCGGAAAGAAAGATTTCCCGGTCAAGTTCATTTTCAGGTGCAGGATTTTCAAACCAGGCAGCCAGCCTTACATCGGGATGGATGTGCGAAAGAACAGGTCCCGTAAAATGACCCCATAAGGTCCCGGCAAGTACAAGTACAGGCAATGTCAGAAATTTTATCTTAAGCCTTTTCTTGTCCCATGATTTTATCTGCGGTTTTTCATCAGGTTTTTCCAGAGCATCCACAGGGCAGGATTTCTCACAGAGCCTGCATGATATGCATTTGTCAGGACTTGTTGTAAGCCTTTTTTTGGAAACAAGTGAAACAATCTTTAAAATAAAACCGTAGGGGCACATGAAGCGGCAGTAAGGCCGTGCGATAAAAAGGGCGGCGCCCAGCCAGATTACGGAATACAGAACCGTTGAAGAACCGAAACTGCCCCGGAAAAGCGGTACAAACGGGTCAAGACGGCAAATAAGATATTCAGAACCGGTTACCGCAGATATTACTGACAGTGAAAGAAATACAGGAGGGAGCATTTCCAGAATGGAGGCAAGAGGTACAGGCAGCCTTATGCTTTTCACCAGAACAAGGTCCTGAAGCGCCCCCAGCGGACATACTCCCGAGCAGAAAATCCTTCCCCTGTAAAGTGCAAAAATAACCGGAAGTGAGAAGAAAATGATATACGATATTGGAATTACTGTCCCGGGATTGAACAGGGCTTCCATGACCGGCTGAATTGTCCCGACAGGGCAGAAACAGCCCTTCCTGTAAAAGCCGAAATAGACAAGTGAGAATGCCATTAAGCCTAAAAGCAGTATGCGCTTTCTGAATTTATAGGATATAAGCACGGCTGCAATCAGGGCAGCAAGCAGCAGACCCGAATCGATATAATCCCAAACCGGATCATCAGGTCCCTCGAGTTCATTTACCGGATACTGATATCCGCCTGTAAACTCGGGCTGAGGGAATCTGTACTGTGCCTGGACTATATTTACCGGAAGAAGGACAAATACGAGCAGCATGAAAACGGATTTGGCATCTAAACGGGCTTTTTTCATGTGCTGACAGCCTTCCTGATTATATACGGAGTATCTGCGCTTACCCTGCTTACTGCATTTGACGGACAGTTTGCTGCTATATTACACTGGTTGCAGTTAATGCAGAGGTCATGTTTTATCTGAAGAAACAATGAACCGTTTCCGAAGGATGAACAGCCTTTTACGCATTTCCCGCATGCAATGCACAGTTTTTCATTTATAATATATTCATAATACGGGTCTTCCACATAACTCCGTTTAATTGCCGCAGTCGGGCAGAGAATATTTTCGGCAGCTGTATTCCTTTCCTGATGACCTTTGCGCAGATATCCGCTGCAGAGGTCACAGTAACCGCAGATGGCATATGCATGGACGCATTTTACAGCAGACGGGCGCTGGACACAGTTTGTCTGGCACCTGCCGCAGTATAAACATTTATCCGGATCAATCTGCCAGACCATGGATGATTTATTTTTATTCCTGAATGAAAAAAGACCGCTGATTCCTCCGATAAAAAAAACCCCGATACCATATGCAAGCTGTTTGAGAAAGGTCCTTCTGGAAATCCTTTTTTCTGCCATTATGCTTTTCCTGTACGGCCTTTGGCTTCACGATAACTCTGCGCCTGGGGAAGAATGCAGTTATTGCTGATTCTGCACCGGGCGCAGATGCTGTTATTAATGCAGCAGTCGTTTCCCGAAAGTGAGATTTTTTTACCTGCGGATAATTTACCGATAAGTATTCCCAGAAACAGCAGTATGCCGGTCCTTGCAGATTTTGCCAGGAATTCCCTGCGGCCGGGATTTTTAATCCCGTCTTTTTTTCTGCTGTCTTTGTTCAATGCTGCTGCCGGTGTTCCTTTTTTCATAGGCTGTCCATATAATAAATACTATCATGGACCAGAATATACAGCGATCCGTTTTTATATGCCATATCAATTAATTCTTCGTCCAGGCGGAATATTGTCTGTGTATAAATTTCACGTAGGATATTTCCTGAGTAATCAAGAACCCGGAGTCTATTGACTCCTTTTTCCCAGGTAATCAGTCTGCCGGCGTCAATAATCTCAAGTTTTACAGGATTGCAGCATCCTTCGAAAATACTGCTGCTTTTAAAAATACCGCATGATTTAATATATTCTCCGGCGGCTGAATAAAGATCGATCTGATGCTTTCCCGTATTGGTTATCCAGAACCTTCCGTCCGGCAGCACTGCTGAATCAAACCAGGGAGAAGGAAGATAAAGTGAAGGCTCCTTTTCAAATGAATATATTTTTTTAAGAACACCCAGGGAAGAAAACAGGTACAGAATACCGCTTCCTGCATCGGCTGCACCAAGCATTTCATTTTCGAATTCAAGATCAGTTACAATACTCTCATTTCCGAGATCCGCAAGTACCGTAATTTCATGATTTACCTCAGTGCTGATTTTATAAAGAGAACTCCCGGCTGCTGTATAGATAAAGCCTCGACCTGAACAGACGGCTTTTACAGTCTGTCCGGTATCAATTGATGCAAGCAGTGATCCGTCAGCCGCCA
>CAZKOK010000553.1:0-2908 GCA_964554355.1 uncultured Spirochaetia bacterium
AGAATAAGGCCGGATATTTCTTCATGGTGAATCAGTTCATTAAATATAATTGGATTTTTAAGGTCCTGGAAAAACCGCATGAACCGAATATGATAATCATGTTCATGGGCCTTTTTATTTATTCCTGTAAGGATATCAGCATAATAAGGCCTTCTTAACATGAATACGTCATGCATGACAATTCCGAACTGCTTGTCGGCAATGGAATTGTTGTATTCTTTCATCAGGCCCTGGGCATATTTGTTCGGCCGGTAGCCAAGTTCCTCTATCGCCTTAAGAACTCTCTCTTTTGTTTCGGGAGCAACAGTACGGATACCATTATTGAGGACATATGAGACTACACTTCTGGTAACGCCTGCCCTTTTTGCAACATCATCCTGTGTTATTTTCTTTTTAAGATCAAGATCTTTTTCAGAATCCATCAAGATATTCCATTCCGGTACAGAATATAATATTTATACCAGAATAAACAGTTTTTATCCAGCGTTTATAATTCAAGGACCTTTAGTCCGTATCCATTCAGAATAATCCTGTCTTCATATACATCACCGTTTAGCAAATCTGTATATTTTCCACCTGAAAGCCTGATTTCGGTATCCTGAGCATTGAAATTCATAATAAAAATATAATTGTGTTTTCCATCAGTTCTTTTCTGAGCAGTTACTCCAACAGGAAGGTCTGCATGGAAATTTCTGCTCAGGCCGAGATTTTCAGCAATCCTTGAATAGAAATCATAATAGAAGCGGTCATCATTCCGCGAACAGATATAATAAGCCCTGCCTTTTCCGAAATTATTAACTGTAAGTGCAGGGAAACCCTTTATAAAGTCTCTGGAATATTCAGCCAGTTTTTCAGCGCTTTCAGTATGAATAATGTCTGCAAAATGCCGGACTGAATATTCAGAATCCGGATTAAGAATATTTTTATTCAGTGATTTTACCTTCTGAATAATATCGTCGTTGACAATATCCGTTTCTTCCGCCCAGATGCCGAGGACCTTCCTCAGCGGACCCGGGAACCCCCCTGTAAAACAGAGATCTGTTTCATTAACAATACCTGAAAGATATGTGGCGACAAACGTCCCGCCCTTTTCGACAAAATCGGAAATCCTCTGCGCAGCGCCCGGTTTGATCATATAAAGCATCGGAGCAATCAGAAGTTTATATTTTGAAAATTCAGTACTTACGGAGTCAATGATATCTGCGGTAATTCCCATCTGCCAGAAGGGCTGATAATGAGCAATGCATCTCTCCTGATAGTTTTTATCTATGGTTCTGGGAAGTTTTGCAAAATCAAGGGCCCAGCCGTTTTCATAATCATATATAACGGCAACTTCGGACGTATTAATTGATTCTGTAATGCTGTTCATCTTTTCAAGAGTCCGGCCTACCGCAGCCACTTCCTGAAATACCCTTGTCTTCTCATGACCTGCATGGCTTACTACCGCGCTGTGAAACTTTTCATCACCTCCGCGGCTCTGCCTCCACTGAAAATACTGAACAGAATTGGAACCGTGCGCAATGGCATGCATTGATGCAAGAAAATGCATGCCCGGTCTTTTGGGAATACTTATTCCCTGCCAGTTTGTTACGCTTGGAGTGGATTCCATAAGCAGAAAAGGTCTGTTTTTATAGGATCTGTGCAGATCATGATAAAACGAGATCGATACACCGTGTTTCCATTCCTCTTTTCCATAGTGCCATCGCGGATATGAGTCCCATGAGATCACATCTGTTTCCTGCGCAAATTTCCAGTAATCCAGCCCGACATCAGGAACCATGAAATTAGTGGTTACAGGCGTGTCCGGTGTTATTCTGCGAAGAGGTTCGCTTTCTGCAAGAAAGAAATCAAGTGTCTGGTCGCTCAGGAAACGCTGCCAGTCCAGCATAAGGGACTGCATTGATTCGTCAACAGGCTTTATCTGGTTCCAGTCGGTAAACCTGTGGCTCCAGAAAGCAGTCCACCAGGCATCATTCAGAGCATCAAGCGTTTTATATCTTTTTTCAAGCCATAATCTGAATGCATCGTAACATAATTCACAATGGCAGGCTTCCGAATTATACTCATTTGATACGTGCCATAATATCAGGGCCTTCCGGTTTTTATATCTTTCAGCAAGCAGTTCGTTTATCGCTATGCATTTCTCCCTGTAGACCAAAGATGTCCTGCAGTGATTATGCCTGGATCCATGCGCTTCTCGTATTCCGTATTTATTCACCCTGCAGACTTCAGGATACTTTTCCGAAAGCCAGGCCGGCTTGGATCCGCTCGGCGTGGCCAGAATTGCAGATATACCGTTTTCTTCAAGCCTGTCAAAAAGGCTGTCCATCCATTCAAAGCTGAATTTTCCTTCTTCCGGCTCAAGCATACTCCATGAAAAGACACCGATAGTCATGACATTGCTGCCTGTCTTCTTCATTAATTCGAAATCTTTTTCCAGAACTTCCGGGAATTTAAGCCACTGTTCATAATTGTAATCAGCACCATGGAGCATATTTTTAAAATCAGCTTTCATTAACCCATCCTTGTTGAAGTTTATACACACCTACTGCTTGACTGCTCCTGCAGTAAGTCCTGCAATTATGTATTTCTGGGAAAAGAAAAAGATCAGAATTACGGGTATCGCCGCAATAACTGTCCCCGCTGTTACAATCCCCCAGTCGGTATCAAAACGCTGCTGTGTAAACTGGAAAATACCTACCATTACGGTAATATTCTCATTTCCCTTAAGGATAATATTGGCAATTATGAAATCACCGTACGTTGCCATAAAAGAGAGAATTCCTACTGTGATAATAATCGGCCTGATCATGGGAAAGATGATTATCCAGAAAGCCTGCCAGTGTGTTGCACCCTCGACAAGCGCAGATTCATCGACTTCCATCGGAATCGTATCGATATAGGCTTT
>CAZKOK010000554.1:0-2908 GCA_964554355.1 uncultured Spirochaetia bacterium
CTTTCTTCAAAAGAGTCTGAACTAATTAGCGTTTTGAAGCGTATAAGTAGTAAAGGGGAAGGGGCCATAGTGTACTCTTTCTTCAGGAGCACGTTTCACAGATTCCGGATGCTTACTTCGCATTTGGATTTTGATAATTATTATGAAATAACCGGAAACCAGCTCACAATTCCCGGCGAAGGCAGTGTTACAGCAACAGGAAATTATGCTAGCATTGATCTCAAAAACAATCTGATTAAGTCATTTGCTTATATTCCGGGGAATTATCTGTATGCGCTGACCGGTAATCATGGTATGTGGAAAAACACCCTTGACTCCGGCAGTACAAGATATAAAATCTGGACACTTGAATAATTATTCAGTCTGCTTGAATTACTGCGGGACCTTTTTTAAGGTCCCGTTTCTATATATCCGATATCATTTCTTGTATTATAACTTGTTCCGTTAGGCCGCTTTACTCCCAGGAAATCAACAGCTTCATAATTGTCCGAGGTTATATTGACTCCTCTGTTTATTATAACCGAACCGCTTTTCGGGAAATAAATGCTGTCTTTTACATCAAAGAGATTTTCAGAAGAATTATATATATTGTCGGATATACGCATTTTATAATTCTGTCCGGGAAGAACGCTGAAATCGGAGAAAACCTCATAAAGCAGACTGTTGATGCCCATCATATCCTTGAATCCGTAAATATTATTGGCGCGTATATCTGCGTTTATCTGAATTCCCTTAAAAAGTACAGCCGTACCGCTTTCATCACCGTCTGAAATTATTATATTATTAAGAAGTGAAAGGTCAGCAAGACCTGAATATCTTACACCGTAATTAAGGCCGTCTGAACCTGACAAAATAACTGTGTTATTGATAATCTCGGTTTTTCCGTTTGAGACGGAGAAACCCTGAAAATCGCCTGTATGTCCGACAATGAAACCTGAGTTGCTGAAAATGACTGCGGAATCCCAGGATTTGAGTAAATATGAAAACTCGGAAGTATCCGAAATAATGCACTCATTGCCCTGATATTTAAGTACAGAGTCCCTGGAATTTATCAGCAGGAATCCGGTCCCGGCATAACTTGTAATCCGGCTTCTGTTCAATTCAAGATCAGAACCGGCAAGTGTAATTAAAGTTGAAACCCTGACACCATCCACGGCTTCCAGTATTGATTTCCGGATGTCAATCGATGATTCAGATACTTCAACAGCAGTCGCCTGCTGTGTGCCTGTACCGGAAGATATTGTGGAACCATCAATACTGCAGGAAGAATTGATTAATTTAACAGCAACAGTTTTTTTAGCTGTTCCCGGATATAAAGACGAATCAGTAATTACAGCATTTTCGGAATTGCTTAAGGACAGCAGCACCAGAGGATCATCGGATTCTGAACCGGCAATTATCGTATTATCAAGTTCAAAAGAAGCAGAATCACAGGATATAACAGTACCTTCCCCGCAGCTGTCAATGTTTATTTTACTGTCGGAAAGAAAAAGACTGCCGCCGTTAAGCCTGATGACCGATGAGGAAGATGAATCTTTTTTTGTGATTTCACTGCCGCTGATTACTGCGTTTCCGCCGGATATTATAATCAGTTCGGATATAAAGCTGTCAGCAGAATAAAAATCAATACCCGTAATACTTACATTTCCTTTTTCAACAAGGAGAGAGGCATAAGGACCGGAAAATTCTATAACAGTTCCGGATCCTGAAACATCCCAGTCCGCACTTGAGTTAAATCCGCCCTTGATAACAAGATCGGAACTGATTCCAGCCTGTGAATCGATATAATAGGATCCCGAGTCAAGATGTATGGTTTTCCTGCCGGCAATCATACAATATGATACAGCATGAGAAAAAGTCTCAAACGGACTGTCCCTGCTTCCATCAGATGAGTCTGTCCCCCTTTCGGAAGAGACATAGACAATCTGACTTTCAATTATTATCTGCCAGGTTTTTATCTGACTCTGGTTTCCCGCCTGATCTTCGGAATATGCTTTCAGAATATATTTTTCTGTTTCTGTGTCTGATGATTTTAACAGAACTGAACCGGTAAATTCCCCGAAAGATATCTGACTAGCATAATCAGTATCCAGAATCTGGTAATATACTGTTTCATCTTCATTATATATGAAATCTATCAAGGCAGTATCGTTGAAATAAAGTTTATCGGATCTGCCCTTCAGTGAAGGCGGAAGAGGAACTGATTTGTCAATTGTAAAACTGATGGTGTCTTCAAGAGTTATATTACCCGAGCTGTCGATTATTCCGGCCCTGATGAAATATGTTACTTCTTCTCCGTCTGCAGCATCAAATGAAAGGTATCCGGGCATTACAGCGGAAAATTCACTAAGTCCGGAAGGTGCCGACTGTGTTGATACTTCATATTTAACTGTCCCGGATACGCTTTTTACAAGTTTTACCGTGCTGTTATAATAAGCGCCGTCGGCAACGCCTGTAAAAATAGTGCTGCCCGAGGTTCCCAGACCGATAATTGTTTTTTTAACGCTGCTTCTGTTACCCGAATAATCCTGATAATAATATCTCAACTCGGCATCACTGTCGGATTCAGACATCACAACCTCAACAGGAGTTGTATATAATTCATAGGCGTTTTGTTCGGAAGCGTCCATGCTGACGCTGTAGAAAAGCTGATATTCAGGATTCGTATTCCAGGAAAAAAGGACAAGCCTTTCACTTGCGAAATTCTGAATAAAAGGAGGTCCGGGTTCATTTATCTCTTTGTCAGAGACAGATATTGTAAAATAATTGCTCGGATCGCTTATATTGCCGACAGAATCGACAGTAACAGCCTGAAGAATATATGAAACGGTTTCGCCTTCTCTTTCGGGAAGCTGAATTGCTCCTGAATATTTCCTTGACGAGATACCCGGCGCAGGAGGAAAAGATC
>CAZKOK010000555.1:0-2906 GCA_964554355.1 uncultured Spirochaetia bacterium
CAGGGGTCAAGTACCAGAGCTATAATATCGCCTGTATTTTCATTTGTGTTTTTTTCAATAAACTGCGCACCGGCTTCTTCAAGCTCCATTATGTCCTGATCGATATTTTCGGAAGAAAAAGCAAGATGAATGGTTAGCGGGTTTTCTCTGTCAGGACTGAATGTCTTTACTTTCGGATCAGCAAAAATTTCAAGCAGGACTTTTCCGCCTTCGTCGAGGATGAAGGCTCCGCCTGCACTGTCAGAACCATTCCGCTTTTTCATCTGAAACCCCAGGTTTTCTGCATACCATTCTGCCATTGAAACCGGTTCTGAAACCCTGAATCCGATGTGTTCAATTTCCATAGTTCTCTCCTTAATATTCATTATAAAAGAAAACCTGTGGATATCAAATCAGAATGCGAAACGGCACTATTTCGGACTTGCTGAATCCTGTCTTTCTGTAAAATGCAGCTTCATCGGTATTGTTATTGTCAGTCAGCAGGGATATCATTTTCTGCCGCTGTATCGATTCTGATCATTCCCGGTCCCCTATAGATTGCTGTATTATTCATTCAATTGTTCACCGCAGTTGCTGCAGGTTTCCGATTTACAGTTCTTCTGTCTATATCCGCAGGAAGAACATTCATACAAGCCATTTTTTATTTTTATCCAGTGCGGTTTCTTCTTTCCCGGATGGAAAGTGTTGTCCTGGATCTGTTCGTATATGATCAATAAGGCAATAACAAGAAACATTATTGCCGAACAGATCAGAGATATTTTTTTTATAATTGGTATAAATGAATCTTCAGACCGGATTTTAAAAATCGAGATAATACAAAACGGACTGAATAGCAGTATATTCACAAGGATAAGTTTCGGAGCGATATGTATCAGGTCAAGGTATTTTCTTTTCATACAGGAGTTTCAGTATAATCTGTTTTTTTGAATTATTAAACAGTGTTTAGTTTATCAGCCGGGAATTGAATTCACTAATCAGATTCAGTAAATGCTGTCCGAATTTTCAGGAAGATTTCTGACATGTTCGAGAAATGTTTTTACCTTTGCAGCTGTTTCCTTAGGATATACAAAGCCGAAATGACCTGCCGTCAGTTCTGCCGCTCTGCAGAATATCCTGTGAAAAAGAAAAAGCGAATCCCATATTTCAGTATAATCTGAACCGGTAAATGTCCCGTGATATTCTTCCCATGCTTCTTTTGGCATGTATTTCTGCAGGTATATACCCTATTTCCCGATTGATTTATCAAATCCTGTTTTTATACCGATTTCCCAACCCAGCATCATGGTCAGAGGTTCCCGCAGCCAGCTTTCTATGTAGAATTTGAGAAGAGGAAGGTTTTTCCGCCAGATTGTTTTCGGGATATGTGATCCGAGTGCGAAGAAGAAGGCTTCGCAGCAGCCTTTGTATGTGTCCGTGTCAGGTTTCGATAAATGATATCCTGAATCATTCGGCGGAGGCAATTGGGGACAGAGTCCGTCCTTATCAAGGAGTACGCGGGTAAGGCTGTCTTTCAGAAGTTCCGGCAGCCGTTTTGTATGATAAAATGAAAGATCGATACGGTTTCCGTCAGCCAGCTGCATATTGTAAGTGTAATAGCTCCCGTCCGCATCAAACGGCGGCCATGGTCCCGAGTTCGGCTGTTCGGATGCAGCAATTTCACCGAATATTGGAAGAATGAAATTTTCATTTTCAAATGGACTTACTTCCGAAACAATCATTACGATGTCAAAATCCCTGAAGGGATCAGCCGGTACTGCCGGATTGACTCTGGAACCGTTCATGATTACAGCCCGTATGCGTTCATTTTTTTCTGCGAACCCAAGCAGCAGGTCGAGAATTTCTTTTTCAGATCTTGTTTTCATTTGCCGCTCTTTCTTGTCACTCATTCTTATCAAGCACCCGACCAATAATGTCCCAGTCACAATTCCCCAGGACCTCGACTTTTCCTGATTCACTGTCATTGATGAATTTTAATTCGATGGGAAACGCGCTGAACCTGTAATGGTCTTTGCTTAACGGCTCAAGCTTCATTATTTCCCAGAAAGCTTTGCAGTAAAGTCCGTTTTCATCATGGATAATTTTTATTGATTCTTTTCCGTCACCGTATTTCCCGGTGTGCAGCGACAAATCGATTGTCTCCGGCGGTTTTTCGGAAAGAATTTCCTTTATTCCCAGGAATGAGAATACAGATTCAAGATATTTGTCCCAATCAGCTTCTGATGTATCGATTATCAGTTTCTTTCCCCTGTAGATGCTGAAAATGTCATTTGACAGCGACTGATAATCTTTCCGCATGATTCTGAGGCCCTCAGGCCCTGACAGATCGCGGTTTTCCATATATTTATAGCCTTCAGGATCAAGGACAAGGGTTTTCCACCATTCGCCGCGCTCCGGGTATACTCTTTCAAGGGTTCTATCCGGATCCGAACTGAAGAGAAAAATCAAGCGCATATCAATTTCCTGAAGAAACTGATTAATCTCTTCGTAAAATTTCAGCGTTTTTCTTTTCGGATAATCGTTTACATAGAAATAGCGTATTATATTCTGGAAATAGCAGCCCTCGATTACATATACCTTATTGTCTGCGGCGGCCTCTTCGGCAAGGGCTTTCCATCTGGCTGCCTGTTTTTCAAGGTTTTTCTCAAAGTCGTTAATGGAATAAATGTTTCCTTTTAAAAATTCTCCGGACCGGACTGGATGGTCTTTCATTTCTTCATGCAGCCAGACAGCAGGGATATTGTTTCTGTTCAGCTGAATCGAGATTTCACCCGATAATGTTGATTTTCCGGCGCCGCTCATACCGCCGACGATGATCATCCTACAGGTTTTCATTTCCTTGATTCCTTTTTGTTCATAAAAATTCAGCTTAATCAGCGGGTTTATAAACAGCATTAACTGTGTTGTTG
>CAZKOK010000556.1:0-2888 GCA_964554355.1 uncultured Spirochaetia bacterium
GTTAAAATCCGAACCCTCTTCGTGTTCTTTGTGTCCTCGTGGTTCATTCCACGCCTGCCCCCTTGACAACAAATTATATCCTGCACATATTTCTAGAATAGGAAATTACCAATTGAGTAATCAAAAACAGGAGTTATCAAATGAGTATGATTGAATTTATCGAGGCAAGAGAAATACTTGACAGCCGGGGAAATCCGACTGTTGAAGTTGATGTTTTCCTCGAAGACGGATCCATGGGACGCGCGGCAGTTCCTTCAGGAGCATCAACAGGTGTTCATGAAGCTGTGGAACTCCGTGACGGAGATAAAAAAAGATACATGGGAAAAGGCGTTCAAAAAGCCGTTGACAATGTAAACGATATAATTGCAGCTGAAATAATAGGCATGGATGCCCTTGATCAGGTGGACATTGACCGGACAATGATTGAACTCGACGGTACAGAAAACAAGGGAAAACTCGGCGCAAATGCCATACTTGGTGTTTCAATGGCAGCAGCAAGAGCCGCCGCTGATTTCCTCCAGATTCCGCTGTTCAAATACCTGGGGAGTTATCATTCAAACCTTCTTCCGGTTCCGATGGCAAATATCATTAACGGCGGGTCCCATGCCGACAATTCCGTGGATTTTCAGGAATTCATGGTAATGCCGGTGGGCGCAGGCTCGGTCAGGGAAGGAATCAGAATGATTTCGGAAACATTCCATAACCTGAAATCCCTGCTTAAATCCAAAAACTATTCCACAGCAGTCGGCGACGAAGGCGGATTTGCGCCTAACCTTAAATCAAACGAAGAAGCATGCGAAGTAATACTTCAGGCAATTGAAAAAGCCGGATACAAACCGGGCGAAGATTTGATGATTGCTATTGACCCTGCAGTCAGCGAGCTTTATGACAAGACCAAGAAAAAATATGTTCTTTCGCATTCAACAGGCGCTGAACTCACATCCGAAGAAATGGCCGCCCTTTGGGAAACCTGGGTTAAAAAATACCCGATTATCTCTATCGAAGACGGAATGGACGAAGATGACTGGGGCGGCTGGAAAATCCTGACCGATAAACTTGGAAGCAAGATCCAGATTGTCGGAGACGACCTGTTTGTTACAAACACGAAACGCCTTGAAAAGGGAATCGAAATGGGAGTTGCAAACTCAATCCTTATTAAAGTAAACCAGATCGGCACACTTACAGAAACATACGAAGCAGTCGAAATGGCAAAAAGGGCCGGATATACTGCAATTGTTTCACACAGAAGCGGTGAAACAGAAGACAGTTTTATCGCAGATCTGGTTGTCGCCCTTGAAACAGGACAGATCAAAACCGGTTCGATGAGCCGCTCTGACCGTCTTGCCAAGTATAACCAGCTTATGAGAATTGAAGACTTGCTTGAAGGTGTGGCTGAATATCCAGGAAAAAAGGCATTTTATTCGATTAAGAAATAATCGAATCATCTGATAATACAACTTATCACGGCTGCTGTGGAAACAATCCGCAGCAGCTTTTTTTTCAACCACAGAGAGCACAAAGAAGACAGAGAGCACAGAGTTTTTCAATAAAACGGAAAGGTGTACCATGAAATGTTTTTCTTATTCAATTATTATTCAGGGTTTATTAAATCCTGAAATATTAAATTCGATTAAAAAATAGTTAAACTGAAAGTCCGTAAAAATTGAATTATATAAAACCCTCTGAGTTTTTTGTTATTCTTTGTGCCCTCTGTGGTTAAATCCCGTTGAATTGCTTTTAAGAATCTACTGTTCAATTGAAAATTTATCATATACCCCGAGCATCGGAACTTCGCGGCTGTCCACTTTGGTAACTCTTGAAAGCGGGGGGCCTTCATGAAGCCAGTTAAGGAATCTTTTTACATTTTTGTATGTGCCTTCACAGTATACTTCAACGGTGCCGTCACGATTGTTCTTTACCCAGCCTCTTAAGGCGTATACACGCGCCTGTTTGAATGCTGAATATCTGAATCCGACTCCCTGAACCATTCCATGAATAGTTGCCCTGTATGCACAGAATGTTGATCTACCTTCCGTCATCCAAAGCCGCCTTTATTATAGCCGATAAACTTGAGTAATCAAACGGTTTATACACCACTTCAAATGGAATCGGGAAATCCGGTTTAAGAAATCCGCTGGTTATTATTACTTTTATATCGCTGCAGTATTTGTTCAGGAATTTTACCCAGTAGTCTCCTCCAAGGATTTCCATTCTGTAATCGGTAACAATCAGATCAACTTTGTGATCAAGCAGAAGTTTGATAGCGCCCACACCATCGGAAGCCACCCAGACATTATAGCCGGCCTGCTTCAGATAGTCACGAAGTGTAAGCCTTATAGAGTCCTCGTCTTCTGCTATCAGTATGTTTTTACTGTCTTTTGCCATCCGCTATCACTTACCTAAGCCATTTCCTTTATCTTCCCAGTAATTTCCGAAAAGTCAAATGGTTTTACAAAAAAAGCATCAGCTCCTTCATCAAGTATTTGCTCTTTAATGTTATCATTATTCAATCCGCTTATTGAAATAATAACCGGATTGTTGAATTTCTTTTCTTCGCGTATTTTCCGGCACAATTTATGACCGTTTATGCCGGGAAGATCAATATCAAGAATAATAATCTGGGGTTTCCTGTCGGAAATCAATTGCCCTGCTTCGAATCCGTCAAATGCCTGAAGGATTGAAAAGCCGTCCAGTTTTCTATCCAGATAATTTTTAAGCATATTGTTTAATTCTGTATCGTCATCAACTATAAGAAGAAATTTCTCGGTCCCGGCAATCTGATGAAGTTCATCAGGAACACGCATGTCCCTTGATTCAAGAAACCCAATTAAATCATCAGCATATACACGATATTGTCCGCCGGGAGTTGTGAATGCTTTTAAATGGCC
>CAZKOK010000557.1:0-2875 GCA_964554355.1 uncultured Spirochaetia bacterium
CACCGCCGACCAGAACCATACCTGTTGTGGTGAATGTTTCACAGGCTACCCTGCTGTCAGGATCTTCCTTAATGCATGCATCAAGTACAGCATCTGATACCTGATCAGCCAGTTTGTCCGGATGCCCTTCGCCTACGGACTCCGATGTGAATAAATAGTTTCTGTTTTGCATAATTATGCTCCTTAGATTTTATTTGAACTCAGGTAATCTTATAACCGGGAATCAAGAAAGCAAAAGACCCGGCTTTAACTAGTCTGAGTTGGTTCCATTAGTTAATATCTGTAATGCTCCGGTTTAAACGGACCATTCTGCGGCACGCCCAGATATTCGGCCTGCTCTTTTGTCAGTTTTGTAAGCTTTACGCCTATTTTTCCCAGATGAAGCCTGGCAACTTCCTCATCAAGGTATTTGGGCAGCCTGTATACTTCTTTTTTATATTTATCCCTGTTCTTCCATAAATCCATCTGGGCAAGTACCTGGTTTGAAAATGAATTTGACATTACAAAGGATGGATGTCCCGTCGCACAGCCGAGATTTACAAGTCTTCCTTCTGCAAGGATAAAGATTGCATGCCCGTCTTTAAAGACATATTTATCAACCTGCGGCTTGATGTTGATCCTTTCAACATCTTTTGCAGCATTGAGTTTTTCCATCTGTATTTCGTTATCAAAATGACCAATATTGCAGACAATTGCCTGATCTTTCATTTTTTTCATATGTTCAAAGGTAATGATGTCCCTGTTTCCGGTAGTGGTTACATAGATATCGCCGAGTCCCAGTGTTTCTTCCAGTGTAGTTACTTCATAGCCTGCCATGGATGCCTGAAGAGCACAGATCGGATCTATTTCTGTAACCATAACCCTTGCGCCCATTGCACGCAGCGACTGGGCTGATCCTTTTCCGACATCACCGTATCCGCAGACTACAGCAACCTTGCCGGCTGTCATCACGTCTGTTGCCCTCTTTATTCCGTCAACAAGGGATTCCCTGCAGCCGTAAAGATTGTCAAACTTTGATTTTGTAACAGAATCATTGACATTTACAGCCGGAACAAGAAGTTCACCTTTTTCCATCATCTGATAAAGTCTGTGAACACCTGTTGTGGTTTCTTCGGAAACACCTTTCCAGTCTTCAACTGTTTTGTGCCATTTTCCGGGATTTTCCGCCAGTATCTTTTCAAGAATTTTATAAAGTTCAACCGCATCTTCTCCCGATGGTTTCTTTTTCAGGAAAGAACTGTCATTTTCAGCCTTGTAGCCAAGGTGGATCATTAATGTCGCATCACCGCCGTCATCAACAACCAGCTCAGGACCTTTGCCGCCCGGAAAACTCAGGGCCTTTTCAGTACACCACCAGTATTCAGTAAGATTTTCACCTTTCCAGGCAAAAACCGGTACACCCTGCGGATTTTTTTCTGTTCCGCCTTTTCCGACAACCACAGCTGCCGCGGCATGGTCCTGTGTGGAAAAAATGTTGCAGCTTGCCCAGCGTACATCAGCGCCAAGGTCTGAAAGCGTTTCCATCAGAACAGCTGTCTGAATTGTCATATGGAGCGATCCGGAAATCCTGGCACCCTTAAGAGGCTTTTCTTTTGCATATTTTTCCCTTATCGACATCAGCCCGGGCATTTCCTTTTCCGCAATATCCATTTCTTTCCTGCCCCAGGCAGAAAGGGTAATATCTTTGATTTTAAAATCCATAAAAACTCCGGTAATATGTTTAGTCTGTAATAATATAGTATAATAGTTTTAATTTTTCTATAGGGTTATATCAATCTTAACGAATATTTACACCCGGAAAATGCAGGAAAGGCCTGCAATATATGTTTGCTTTTCGCCGTTGACAGCTTTTTTTTTAGACATTATTCTATTAATGAATTTTAAAGGCATTAGGTGATATACTAAAATTAATGAATAATACATTTGTTTCCTTGATTGCTACTGCATCAGCATTTTTACTCAATTTGATACTTACTCCGGTACTTATATCAATTTCTCACAGGAAAGGCTGGTATGACAGTATTGATCACAGAAAAATACATTCAGGATCAATACCGAGACTGGGTGGAATCGGTATTTTTCTCTCTTTTATTATTGTAATTATTATTCTTTTCTTCATAAACCAGTTTCTGCTTCCCATGCCTTTGATTAATCTGATTATTCTGCTGTGCGTTCTGCTGGCATCAAATCTGATTGGCCTGATTGATGATTTTACAAACCTCAGGCCCAGATATAAATTAATTATTCAGATTGCTATCAGTCTTTTTCTGGTAATTTTCGGTTTCAGATTTTCATCAATTTCAATTCCGTTAATGAAAAACAGCGTTTCCATCCCCGTATTTTTATCATATCCGCTGACAATTTTATGGATCCTCGGCCTTACCAATGCAATAAACCTGATTGACGGTGTAGACGGCCTGGCCGGCGGAGTTACCCTGATTTCACTTATAGGATTTTCACTTATATTTTTTGTTCTGAATATACCAAGCGGGGTCATAGTTTCTCTTGTTATGCTGGGTGCAATAGGCGGATTTCTTGTCTTTAATCTTCCCCAGGCTAAAATTTTTATGGGTGATTCGGGAAGTATTCTTCTGGGAACAGTAGTCGGAGTTATACCGCTTATATTTCCGCATCCAAAAATGATGATAGGTGCACTGACGATTCTGCTTATTCCTGTCACGGATACCATTTATGCAATATGCAGAAGGACCCTTAAAAAGCAGCCATTCTATGTTCCTGATAAGGATCATATCCATCATATGCTGCTTCATCTTGGATTTAAAACCGGAACGATTCTTCTTGTTTTATATCTTTATGCAGCGGTCCTGACTGCAGTTGCTATTTACTGGTTTGTTGCCGGAAATCTACTGTCAGA
>CAZKOK010000558.1:0-2866 GCA_964554355.1 uncultured Spirochaetia bacterium
ACATCTTTCAGGTCTTCCGGCAGCGGAATGAAAACATCCATGTTTTTAAAGTAACCGTTGTTTTTTGAAAGAAATTTTACGGCGTTTTCGGTCCCGATCTGCAGGGCTTCCTTAAGCCCGGCGATTATCGTATTTTCATCAAGCTGTTTCGACCCTCCTCCCGCAATACCGCCGAGAGATGAAGGCAGGTTCAGTGAGCCGAGACCGGCGCATGAACCGAGGATAAAAACTGTCAGTATAATTAAACAAAATGATATGGTTTTTTTCATGGTTATTCTCCTGCCAATGAATAAATGATAGGGAATAATACAGGCGGCGTCAAGCAGGATTCAACAGCCATGTGTCATTCATGTCAGGGAAGGAATTGAAACCAAAGAATCCGAACCGAATACATTAAACAGATCCAATCAATTGAATAATAAGCTTTAGTGTGTTATTAATAATTCTACAAAATATTAATATAAGTGGAAACAGGAATTTAACTGTGCGAAGAATTCTCTATTTTTTACCGGATATATTAAAAACACGGTATTTTATATTACAGATAACCAAACGCGACCTGACAATGCAGTACAAAAAAAAGAAGCTTGGCATGTTCTGGGCATTTGCAGAACCGCTGCTTTTTATGCTGGTACTGTACGTGGTTTTCGGTATCGGCCTGCGCGGCGGAAAAACAATGACTATCCCGTTTATCTGTTATCTGGTCAGCGGAATGTCTGTATTGAATTTCTTCACATCAACGCTGTCCAAAGGTACAAACGTGATAAGCAGCAACTCATATTTATTAAGAAAGCCTCATTTCAGACTGAGTATTCTGCCTGTTTCGGCAATATTGACCGGTATCACAGATCATCTGATCTTTTTTATTTCTGTCATATTCATTCTTGCCGTCAACTCTTTTTTTCCGGCCTGGTCCTGGATCCAGCTTCTTTATTATATTTTTGCCCTGTCGGTTTTTTTGCTGGGTGCCATCTGGTTTACCTCATCCGTCGCTGTTCTTCTTCCGGACATCCAGAGTGTAATCGGGGTTCTGACAAGAGCATTATTCTATTTTTCACCGGTTATCTGGGATTATGAAGCAATCCCTGAAAGTCTTCAGAAATGGGTCAAGCTGAATCCGCTGTTCTATATTGTCACAGGGTACAGGGACTCATTATTTTACGGTGTCCCGTTCTGGACAAAACCGGACCAGACCCTTTATTTCTGGGCATGGACACTTGTACTTCTGATTGTCGGAACATTTACCTTTAGGAGACTTCGGCCTCATTTTGCCGATTTGGTGCCATGAATGATATAGTAATTAAGCTGGAAAATATCAGCAAAACCTATACTCTGTATGAAAGAAATGTTATAGACCGCCTGAAAGATGCATTCATTCCCGGTAAAAACCCGCGGTCACGAAAATTCGAGGCCCTGAAAAATATCAATCTTGAAATAAGAAAAGGCGAAATCCTCGGCATTATAGGGCGTAATGGCGCCGGGAAATCAACTCTGGTAAACATTATCAGCGGAATAACTCCTCCAAGCACCGGAACTGTCTTTACGAAAGGTATTATTGTTCCCCTGCTTGACCTTGGCGGAGGATTAAATCCTGCGTATACAGGAAAAGAAAATATATTCTATTATTGCGCTATGCAGGGCATGCACAAAAATGAAATCGAAAAAATATATGATGACATTGTTGAATTTTCGGAACTGGAAGATTTTATCAATGTCCCTGTAAAAAAATATTCGCGGGGGATGAAGGCCCGCCTTGCATTCGCCTTATCCATTAACATTGATCCTGATATTTTAATCCTGGACGAGGTTTTGTCCGTAGGTGATGAATTGTTCAAAAGGAAATGTTTCCTCAAGATGGAAGAGTTTTTCAAAAGCGGGAAAACAATACTTTTTATCAGTCATTCATTACCAAGCATCGCCGAAATCTGCAACAGCGTTTTACTGCTGCACAAAGGAGAAATTGTAATAACCGGCCCTTCGAACCTTGTAATCCCGAGATATAGAAAACTCCTTATTACCAGCGAGCACGAAAAGGAAAAAATACTTCAAAACATAAATTCACTGGAAAAAAATCCACATAAAAAGCAGCAGATAATCAGAAAAAACAGCAGATTAACCCTGGAGAACCAGTTAAGCCCTCAGTTGAAAAAAGATGCAGACATGGAAGCCGATGATTCATTTTTTATTAAGGGCTTCGTTTCAAAAGTCCAAAGGAAAATTATTTATAAAAGAATTAATATTAAAAACCTGAAATTATCTGACAATGAAGGAAATCAGGTAAACCACATTCTTCCCGATCGGAAATTCACATTGTCTTTCGACCTTATATTCAAAGATGAAATCGAAAAAGCACAAATTCTGACGAGTCTCTATACAGATAAACAAAAAAATATCGCAGGCTACTGGCTTCCGGATAAAAACTCTTCAATCGAAAAAGTGAAATCCGGGGATACAATGTCGTTTCAACTGGAGATAAATAATAATCTTGTCCCTGGAATATATGGAATAAAAATTATTATCAGAGGTATCTTAAATGATGCAATACAGGAAGTGGCTTGCTTTTTTGATGTATTAATATTCAAAGTTCTTCCCGTAAGGCACTATAAAAACTGTACCGGGGTGATTCATTTTTTTTCTGACAGTAAAATTGAATAGTGAGGGTTATATGTAATGAAATCATTCATATTTAAAATTATTAACAAGCTTTTCCCTGCGGGTACCAGGCGACGAAACATACTTGTAAAAATCTACTACTCATTGTCCTTCACCAGGGACAAACGACTAATAAAGAAATCCGGCATGTTTGACAAAGAATATTATAAAAACACCTATCCGGATCTCGAACCTGCCGGGGTAAAGGATTTCC
>CAZKOK010000559.1:0-954 GCA_964554355.1 uncultured Spirochaetia bacterium
CGAAGTCCAGTCCATTACCTCAACAAGTCTTGTTTCAGGAAACAGAGAGGGAATGGTTGTTGAACCCCTGATCAGTGATCAGTTCAGCGGTTCGGATGAGGAAATAAGGGCCCTGAAATTAAAAATCATGTCATGGGACATCTACCGCAGGTCGCTTCTTTCAAACGATTTCCGCTCAACACAGATTGTCCTGACCCTTAGCGAACACTCCCTCGGCGATTCGGGTTTTTACAACGGTATAAAAAGCATTCTGGAAGGGTCCGACCTGAAAGGGATGCAGTATTATTTCGCCGGTCAGCCCGTTGTGGCCGACCAGCTTAGCGTGAATATGAAAAAGGACCTGGCCTTTCTTGTGCCGTTTGTAGTGGTAATCGTCATATTGATTCTGGCCATGGCCTTCAGAAGGTTCAGCGGTGTCATCCTGCCGATGCTTACGGTACTTATCAGTACGGTCTGGACAATCGGACTTATGGGTCTTCTGCATGTTTCATTATCAATGGTGTCAACCATTATTCCGGTCCTGATGATTGCGGTCGGAAGCGCTTACGGAATACATATTGTCACCCATTACTATGATGAACTTAGTGCCGGGAAGAAGGATCTGTCACGGGATGAACATACGGAACTTGTATTCAGAATGATCCGCAAGGTCGGTCCTGCGGTTCTGATGGCCGGAATTACTACAATTATCGGTTTTGGAGCGCTTTCTTTCAGTCAGATCCAGCCCATGCAGAGTTTCGGTATTTTCACTGCAATTGGTGTTTTTGACGCCCTGCTTGTGGCGCTTCTGCTTATTCCGTCGATCCTCATCATGCGTAATAAGCCCCTGGAAAAGCTGTCCGGCCAGGCTGACGGTGACAATAGTGTCCTGGAAACTTCGCTGATGAAAATCATCAGTAAAAAAAGAACGATTGTTTTTCTGGCAGCTTTTGCGGTAATCGTCTCGATTTTCGG
>CAZKOK010000559.1:964-2857 GCA_964554355.1 uncultured Spirochaetia bacterium
GTTGACGAAGCGTTGGCGGGTTTTTGTACTAAAATAAATGTTTCAATAAATAAAACTGGAGGAAATTGTTCAATTAATGATTCTCGTTGGGATTATTCTTCTGGCAACTTAACCTTTTTTAGTTTCATAAACAATACAGCTTTTTATTTAAATGAAACAATCTGGTTAAATATTTCAAATCGAATACGGAAGTTTCGAAAGCCGACAGCTTTCTGAACAGTGAATTCAGCGGGACCAATATTTTTTCCATAGTCCTGTCTTCAGATGAAAAAGGTGCATTTCTTGATCCCGAATTACTGAAAAAAATTGATGATATGCAGGGCTGGCTGAAAACTGAATTCCCGGAAATCGGCGGCGTTCTTTCGCTTACAGATCTGGTAAAAAGAATGAATAAAATTATGCACTGGGAAGACGGGAATACAGATGATTCCGGCCTGGCAGGTGAAAACATTTCTGAAGCTGTTTCCTCTGCTGGTTTCGGTCAGGACTTTGCAGGCGGGTTCGGTTCAGATCAGGGGTTTGATGCCGGTTTAGATTCCGGAGACTCATCCTCCGATGAATGGGAATTCAGCGATTTTTCCTCATTTTCATCCGTCAGCACGGCTGAAACTTCTGCAGAGGATTCTGAAAACACCCTGTCTGCTCCGGCCAGTATGGCTGAAATGATTGCGGTAATAAATTCAGCATGGACCATGGCAGACAGCACCGACATCAGCGCTGCCGACCTGATCACGCTTATAAACAGGCAGACAAATTACCAGGGCGAAAGTTTTAACGAGATACCGGTTGATCCGCAAAAATACGGGCTTGAAACCATGAACGATCTTGGAAACCTGATTGCCCAGTATTTTCTGCTATATTCAGGCAATACAGTATCTTTTATGGACAGCACTCTGGAACCGTCCAGAATTAAAATAACCGTGCAGATGAAATCTTCCAGCAGCGTTTTTTCCAATAACGTGCAGAAAGCCATCGAAGAATATATGCAGAATAATTTCGGAGATTCAGTTAAAGCCGAAATATCAGGTATCGCGGTTCTTGCCGGTGAAACAACCAGACTCGTAACCAGGACGCAGATACTCAGTATTCTGATTTCCCTGGTTCTTGTTTTCATTGTAATGGTAATCTTCTACCGCTCGTTCACAGCGGGATTTATGGGGATCATTCCGCTGGGGTTTTCCATACTGGTTAACTTTGCCGTAATGGGATTCAGCGGAATCAGGCTTGATATTTCCACAGCCATGATAGCCTCAATTGCCATCGGAATAGGAATCGATTACACGATCCACTTTTTGTCCATCTATCGTCATGAAAGGCTGGAATCGGATGACAGGGCCCTGGTAACAAAGAAAACAATCAGGACTTCGGGAAAAGCCATCATTTTCAACGCTGTATCGGTTGCGGCCGGATTCTCGGTGCTGCTTTTTTCGCGTTTTAATCCGGTTGCTTATCTGGGCGCTCTGATAGCATTGACCATGGCAACATCTTCAATCGCGGCGATGACCATTCTGCCTGCGATTATTAATATCCGGGAACCGAAATTCCTGTCGGCCTGGAATCCCGGAAAAAATGAAAAAAACAGTTGAATGGAGGGAAGAAAATGAAAAAAGCAGTATTTATCCTGTTTGCAGTCCTCTGCGCTGTCCAGGTTTTCGGACAGACGGCAAGAGAAGTTATGGAAAAAGTCGATGCAGTGAAGGAAGCAGTGTCTTCAAGAAGCATTGTTAAAATGGACCTGATCGGAAAAGACGGCAAAACCGAGACAATGGCCATTGAAAGGATAAGTTATCAGTCGGAAGGCGACCTGTATTCGATTATACTTTTCTCCTCGCCGGCAAGCGTAAAAGACACCAGGTTTCTATTCGTGCTTTCATCCACCCCTTCGAGCTGGTC
>CAZKOK010000560.1:0-2856 GCA_964554355.1 uncultured Spirochaetia bacterium
GCAGCGCGCGGCACACCGGCTGTATTAATCACAATATCAGCACCGTCAATTACACCATATTCTTTTGAACCTTCAACGCGTACATCCGATCCAACTACAGGAGAACCTTCTGAAATATCCAGGCTATTACGACCGAAAAATCGTGGAAGCAGCATATCACAAAAAATACCGCGAACTGAAAGGTTGAACTACGGATTTTTGAGTTTACTACGGATTTCACGGATTGAGGTCGTCTTATAACCTGTATCCATAAATAACTCACGCAAAGACACTAAGAAAAAAAGGCGCAAAGGGTCTCTATTTATATAATTATATAAAAATGATCAGGTTACCATATAATATCTATAAATAAAGGTCAGAAAAGTGCTTTATGCACAGAAAATAATAATAATCTCACAAAACAGAGGGATTTCATGCAAATCATAAGAGCCATCAAAAACCAGAAGCTCTTAGCGTCTTGTTTCCCCTTCGCGTCTTTGCGTGAAAAAAAATTCGTTTCAGGTTGTGGGACAACCTCGATTTTCGCGAATTTAAAAAATATACAAAAATAAAAAAATCCGCGTAGCCTGGGTAATCCGCGTAATCTGGGTAATCCGTAGTTTTTATTAATATCAATCTGGCTTATAATCAGTCAATGAACAGTCCGGACATGCAGAATTTTCTTAAATTCATCCTCAGACCGGGAATGTATATCCTGGGCGGCACAAAAAATGAAATCATTGCTTTTGTTCACGGATATCTGACAGCTCAGGGTAAGGAATGCCGGATAATGGAAAATCTTGAATTATATATCGAAGAGGAATACGGAATAAAGGGACATGCTTCACGCTGGACAGGGCAGATTTATGAATACAGCGCTAAAACCGGTTATAACCGGGAAACTGCCTTCAGCCGTCTTATGCTTGAAATGATAATCAGAAACATGGACAAATCAATTGAAAAGGAAACAGGGAATCAGCTTAAATCAGCCGCAGAAAATACTGCAATCCGCCTGCCTGAGGCTGAGGGCATCAAAAATAAAAGAAACAGAGCGGCTTTTTATGCCGGCTGGATTGAAAGATGTGAATCGCTTGTACTGACCGGCAGCAGCTGGTATAAATCCATATGGACTGAAAAGAAATGGGAACTGCTTCTGGAAACAGACAGGCAGCTGAAAAATCTCCGCAGCATGAAAAGGCCCTGTCTTTCAGACAGTCTGAAAAATACAATTAAATTATTCGGAGAACCAGATGAATAAATATAATCTTGCTTTTTTATCATCCCACGGCGGATCAAATATGCAGGCAATAATTGATGCATGCAGAAACAGGGAACTTGAGATGAATCCGGCCCTTATTATAAGCAATAATTCCGGTTCTAAAGCCCTGGAAAGAGCAAAATATGAAAATATACCATTCTGTCATCTCAGTTCCACCACTCATCCTGATCCCGAAGAATTTGACCGCGCAATGAAAGATGTTCTTACAGAATACGACATTACGCTGATTATTCTTGCAGGTTATATGAAAAAAATCGGGCCGCAGGTACTGTCGGCCTGGAGCAGCCGGATTCTGAATATTCACCCGGCGCTTCTTCCGGATTACGGCGGACAGGGAATGTACGGCCTGAATGTCCATAAAGCCGTTATTGCAAACCACGAAGAGTTTACAGGTATTACCGTCCATCTTGTCGATGAAAAATACGACCATGGAAGAATCCTTAACCAGCAGAAAATTCCTGTCACCCCCGGATGTACAGCAGAAGAACTCCAGCAGACCGTACTTAAGCAGGAACATATATTCTTCACCGAGACACTGAAAAAGATTCATTCCGGCGAGATCAAGCTGTAAAACCTCTCCGGAAAAATCTGAAGTGTCAGCTCCATTTCCGCAGTTTACCTTTTAAATTAAATTTTTTGTTTACAAAGGAGCAGTTATGAGAGCATCTAAAAAAATCAGAGCCAGGAAAAGGAAAGAGATCCTGCAGGACAGAGTCCTTGCGCTTATGGGGTTTGATTTCGGAGATGAATTTAACATGGAAAAAGCTGAAGCATTGCACGAGGACTTTATAAAATCACTCGACGGAAAAGAGATTGATCCCCCTGATCTGCAGCAGTTTCTCGAAATAGTCATATCAGTAAGTCAGATGATAACCAATTCTGCAGGGAATATGGAATTCCGAGATGATGCAGAGTTAAAGGAATATATGGATAATTTCTTCCGCAATTTTAATTCGAACCGGAATTCATTTTCTTTTAATTAAAAAAGAAATTGCATAAAAACAGGGATTTTACCTTTGTGAAAATTGCTAACCCATATTATAATAGAATACAGGAGCACAAAAATTTGTAATAATAAATTCAATAAACAGTCATTATTTCAGTGATGATGTTATAAGTCTGAGAACTGAATCAAGTTAAAATTTTAATGCAGAAAAATATGAAAATTCTGTTTTTTTCAGAATTTTTGACAGATTCTGTTTTTCAATAGGGGGAGAAGCAGAAATGAGTATAGTCACAGCAATCATAATCGGTTTTCTTGTTTTGATTATAATATATCTGTATCTGAAAAACCGCATCAAAATGAAAAGACTGAATGCTTCCATACTCACTGAATACAGGAAAATGTCAACCTATATCAGCAGGCTTGCATACGGAGACCTCACTTCCACTTTTGAAATTTCCTATAATCATAAAAGCGGTAAATCCGCCGAAATATTCAGACAGCTTGAAATAATGAAGCAGGAATTCAATGATGTCACTCTGGAACCATTGGAAAGAGTCTGCTATGTGGGAACAGATTCATACCTCGAAGGCCAGAAATGTGCAGAAATTCTCGCAGATATGTGCGAAGCGGAAGGCGACATTGCAGTAATTGT
>CAZKOK010000561.1:0-2853 GCA_964554355.1 uncultured Spirochaetia bacterium
GCACATGAAGCTGAAATCATTTTTTCGCTGCTTTCAGGGCTGATAAGAGACTACAGCGGTCAGATAAGCTGTCTGGATATGGTCCCTGCGGACAGATCTCCGCAGTATTACAGGCAGGTATGTTTTGTCCCGTCATATTTTCCGCGGACTGCAATAAGCACAAGATCCTATATCAGTCATTACAGGAAATTCTATCCCGAAGCAGATACCGGCAGAATTGGAAAAATGCTTGATTATCTTAATATCAGTCAGGATGATAATATCAAAAAACTTTCATTCAGTAAAAGAAAGCTGTTCCATATAATCCTGGGACTAAGCCGGGACCCTTCAATAATCATGATCCAGGATCTGTACCAGGGGCTGGCCGGGCAGGACAGGTGCGATATTCACAATCTGATAAGAAACTGCCGGACAGAAAACAAATGCATTATATATTTCGGAGGAAAACTGTCGGATTTCCGCGATATGGCGGATAATATTGCCGCTTTTTCAAACGGAGTTTTTAACGGATATATTCCGCTCGAAGACCTCGCCCGGAAATTCCGGGTCATACAGGCAAAGCCAAGACGCTATTCTGAAAAGAGTGTACTCAGTTCAATCAGACTTACCAGAGGATGGAAGCTGCTTAATGAAAATGATGACAGCAGGATTTGTCCGCCTGATTTTGACCTGATCCGCGACTGGCTTGATAAAAATGTTGACCCTGAAAAATATTTCCTGACCGAAAACGTAAAAGAAGGTCCGGAAGAAGAGGATAAGACAGAAAAGTGAAAAAAAACAGCCTGCTGCAGTTTTTCCGCCAAACTTCGGTCTGTCTCGGATATCTTCTTGACAGTTGCATTCTTCACTCCGGTCTGGTTTTCAATATACTGTTTATTCTGTCTGCATTTGCCCTGGCCGGAGGTTCATGGGCATTTCTTGCTGTTTTCTTTGTACTTATTATCAGGGGATGGATTCTGATTAAAAATTACTGCGATCCTGTTCATAATTTTTCAGTCTATTATATATGTAATCCTGTGCCGCTCTTAAGCAGGTTTGCAACTGCGGCTCTTGCCTTCTGTCTGATATTTCCGGCCGCTTATCTTGTTGTTCTTCTGATTATCCATTCTGCCGGTTTTCTGATCGGGATAATACATGTTCCTGTTTTATTAAAAACATATCTTCTGATCCTCATGAATTTTCTTTCCGGATCAGGTCTTGTTTTCTTTGCCGGGATTTTCTGGCCGAAGGAACAGATAAAAAAACTTGTTTCGGTCCTGTTCGGAGGTATTGCCGTAGTCCTTATTATCGGCTTTATCTATTTCAGGATAAGGCTGAATCAGTATTTTTCCTCATTTTTCGGAATTTCCGATATAGAAGGGCTGGTCACGGAAATATCAGGGATCAGAATATCATCTTTCTCCCTGTCGTATTTTTTTAACATCGTGTGGTTTCTGCTGGTGCCGGCCGCTTCACTCTTTTTTTCATACAGGAAACTTAAAAATATCGGTTCTCCGGATTGAGTGCCTGTGAGGATGGAAGCGGGACGGTTGATCCCGGGTGGTTCAAATTTACCGGGACCCGGATATCTGTAAATATCTCAATGAAAAACAATACAGTAGACCCCTGATATCAAAATATTCCCATATCAACCGGAATTGTGCAAATTTTGATTGTTGATGTCAGGTCTATGGCGTATACTATATTGTCAGAGTATTAATCCGGCAGATTCAGGGAATCCGAATGCATAATCATTTAAAATCCGTATCAGTTTCCGGATTGCCAAAAAGGAGAAAAAAATGGGTGAATTTTATGATCAGCTGCCTGACACGATAAGGGAGCATATAAGGCTGATTGCCAGAAACTTCGAGATTCCGGATGCGGAAGATACGCTGGAGGCTGTTGCAAAGGTCTGGATCGGCAAAAAAGAAATTTTTGAAAACCAGATTGAGAAAGCAGGCTTAAGGGAAGTGCAAGTACTTGAGAAAAATGACAGGAAAGGGGCTCTTGTTATGACTTATTCAGGTTCTCTTGTTGACATCAGTCCTGTGATTGACGGAAAAAGAAAGGTCACATATACAAGTATCGGATACAGAACGAATACTCCGGCCCATGCAGAATGCGCAGGAACCAATCTTTCACGAGACATGACCATTGACAATACTGCGGAATTTGATCAGGGGCCGATTAAAAGGACTTCGCAGGTATTCAAGATTGCAGTGTGTGCCGATGATTTGTCTCCGGAAGAAGAAGCAAGCAGGGTGACAAGTACCAAAACAGTAATTGAAGAAGAATTCCTGGAAGCTAACAGGCAGATAGAGCATCTTGACTGATTCAAGTAAACAGGGATAATTATGGCTGGCAGACCTGCAATTGGAAAGTACGAGATACTTGAGAAAATCAAGGAAGGCGGGATGGGTATTATTTATAAAGCCAATCATCCTACCCTCGGCAAACCGGTAATTCTCAAGCAGCTTACTCTCGGATCATCACGTATTCTTATCGAACGGTTTAAACGTGAAGCCAAAATTATGATAAATCTCAGAAATGATAATATTGTTCCCGTTCATGATCATTTCAAGGACAGCCACTCCTATTATCTTGTAATGGAATATGTAGACGGTTTTTCGCTTGAAGACCTGCTTAAAAAATACGGCAGGCTTAAGCCGGAAGCCGCACTGATAATTCTCTATCAGGTATGCAAGGGGCTTAAATATGCGCATGACAAGGGCATAGTTCACCGTGATGTCAAGCCGGACAATATCCTTATTTCCAAAACCGGTGAAATCAAGCTTGTCGACTTCGGGATAGCAACGGCATTGGCCGGCAACGAAGAAGATCTGACCAAGACCGGGGCAGTAATAGGGACCCCCG
>CAZKOK010000562.1:0-2851 GCA_964554355.1 uncultured Spirochaetia bacterium
CCAATTTTATTTTTTTCAGAATCTCCGGTCAGGATACTAATGGTTTTTACAGTATTTTCTCCTGTCGTTTTCAGAAATTTTACAATATTCACCGGTATTTGCGCACTCTGGTATTTCCATTTGCATTCATATATATGAAGACGGTCGCCTTCCGGAATAATAAAATCCACTTCCAGCCCGTGATTATCCCGGAAATAATATAAATTCGCTATATGACCTTTGTTAACAAAATTCCTGATCAGCTGCCCCAGTGCAAGCGTTTCAAAGAAACTTCCCAGAAGCACGCTGTTTTCAAGCGCTTCGGTTGTATGAAATCCGGCAAGAAAGCAAAGAAGACCGGTATCAAGAAAATATACTTTGGGTGACTTTATCAGCCGCTTGCCGAAATTCCTGTAAAAAGGTTTAAGCAGATAAATTATGTTGCTTGCTTCAAGTATCGATATCCAGCTTTTTATTGTATTCGGACTTACGCCGACATCAGCGGAAAAAGAATTCATGGTCAGAATCTGTCCGGACCTTAAAGCAAGCAGACGCAGAAAACGGTCAAATGAAGTCAAATCCTTCACATTAACAAGCTGCCGCACATCACGTTCCAGATATGTCGCCAGATAATCGGAATAAAAGCGCTGCGGATCAAGATCATTGGCATTCAGTTCAGGATAACCACCTTTCTGCATCCAGGACAGTATTCCAGCTGTCGAAAGCCGGGTTTTTTCCTTTGCCATCAGCTCTCTTATTGACAGCGAATAACATTCCACGATGGAAATACGCCCTGAAAGACTTTCGCTTACACCCTTCATCAGACTGAATTTCTGTGATCCGGTTAATATGTATCTGCCGTAAGTGTTTCTGTGTTTGTCAATTTCGGTTTTCAGGAACCTGAAAAGGCCGGGAGCATATTGAATTTCATCTATAATAAGGTTCGGTCCATGTTTTTCCAGAAAATACGAACCGTTTTCATTCGCCTCTGCAGCCTGTCCCGGCAGATCCAGACTTATATATTTGTAATCCGGGTAAAGCCGTTCCAGCAATGAAGATTTTCCCGTCTGTCTGGCCCCGGTAAGAAGTACACACGGCCTGGTGCTTACCAGTTTCCGGATAACAGGAGACAATTCCCTTTCTATCCACATTTGTACATTATTGCAATACAACTTCGTTATTGTCAATATCTGATTATGCAAAACATTATATTAATCTCTCCACCAATCCCTGCCTTCCACGGCCTCCAGCGAGTGGTAACGAGCGGGCGTTAAGTTATTCGCCTCTGCATCTTAAGGATAATAATAATTAACCGCCCGTTCGGACTTTGTCCTCTCTGGATTACGCGGAATGCGCCCGCTGCGCTGGAAGAACGCTGAAATTAATAAAGGTTTGATATATGATTTCTGTTTTTAATGTTTATCATTACTGAAAAGAATGTAAACCCCTGTTCCTCCTTCCGCGTTCCTCCGCGACCTCCAGCGAGTGATAACGAGCGGGCGTTTGGTTATTCCAATAGCGCCTGACCACTAAATCAAAGATTTAGCGGCTTGTCGCCAAACTTCAGTTTGGTTGTCAGGTCGCGTAAGGGGTAATGCCGAAGGAATTGCCGCATAATCTTAATGGAGCCGAATGTGGAATGTGTGGCTGAATTTTTTCAGTGTTAACCAGTATCATTCATCAGCAGCTGTTTACTATTTTCTGCCATTTGCGGAAACATTGGCTGCAATTTCTATAATAATCCGCAGAGCATCATTTACCGATTTATCATCATGAAAATATTCTGCAACGTCGGCATCAAGGTGAATTATAGTTTCTCCATGCTTCACCTGGCCAGCATATTTTCCTTTTCCAAGGCTTTTCATTTTTGAGAAATCGTATTCGTCTTTTAAATCATAATTTTCTTCAGCCATATTCATAATATCTGCTCTCTTTTTTTGTTGCTTTTCTGGCAGATATAATTCTGATTATATCATTTCGTTCAGTAAAGGCAATAACCAGAATTCTGCCGGAGTCAGATTTTCCGACTTCAATAAACCTGTCTTCAATCAAGGAATTCTCATCATCATAAAAAGTATCGGCCAGTGGATCTCTGAAAACCGAAATGGCCTCTGAAAAAGATACCCGGTGTTTACGGGTGTTCCTGTCAGCCTTGTGCTTGTCCCACTCAAATATAAGCATCTGCCGAAATCCTTGAAAAATGTGTTTACAGGATATAACTGCTGAAAATCAGCTGATGCTTCAAAAAACAGATTTTTTTCCTGAGAAAATAAACCGCCCGTTCGGACTTTGTCCTCTCTGAAAGGCGCGGAATGCGCCCGCTGCGCCGGATGTACGCTGAAATTATAAATTTAAAAAGGTACTGAATATTTTTATTCTGTTTTCCATTCATGAACCCTCCCATTCTCCTTCCGCGTCCCTCCGCGACCTCCGCGGCCTCCAGCGAGTGATAACGAGCGGGCGTTTGGTTATTCCCATTTTATTTCTGTACATCCACCGGCCTTTGCGATAAACTCTATATCAGAAAAGTTGTAAAAATGCAGATAACTAAATATATGTACTTCGATTTTGCTTTCTTTAATCAATCATGGACTTCTATGGGGCTTTTTAGGGATGCGTTTTGCCGGCAGAGTGTATTCAGGTCTGTTGTATGGAAGAGAGAACATTAAATAATAAATTTACCGGAGATTACATCATCCTGTTTTCGCCGGGAACGGTACTGTCGGTAATGACCTGCGACGGGGTTTTTGCCGAAAAAGTATTTTACGTGAACGGGATTGACCCGTATCCTCCGTTGTTCAATAACGGCGGAGAAGTCGAAATCAGTGAAATAGACACTGACCGCTTCCGGGTGTCCTGGACCAAAGCCGAA
>CAZKOK010000563.1:0-2846 GCA_964554355.1 uncultured Spirochaetia bacterium
CAGAACGCCCGATTATTCATTTCAGGCCGCCTGGGAATCGATCGAGTATATAGGGAAAGCAAACGGCAGGGACAGATATTCTTTTGAAGGGGCGGATTTTACCATCACTGTCTATAACACCGGCAATATATATGTAAATTACACCTACAACAGCAGAGAATACAGTGAAAGATATGTAACCATTGATAATCTGGAAGAAATTATTGCCGATGAAGAACTGCTCCGCGAGCAGATTTATCTTGACCTCTATTCTACAAGTTCTGTTCTGATCAGCGAGACATACGGTAAAATTGTTCTTGATGAAAACGGCAGCTTTACCTGGACCGGCAATGAGAAGCTTGTACCCAGTGTTCTGACTGCAAAAACCGGATCAGCCGGAAAAATAAAAATAGAACCGTCTCTTTCTCCGATACTCCAGAAAAACTATGACGGCGCTCTTACATTTCAATTCAATACAGGGCAGCACGCCGTGTTTATTTACCAGAAAAGCGCAAGCGGACTCAGGCTTGTGCATATTACTGATGACCTGATTGAAAACAGAATTGTTATAAATGAACCTTCTGTTAAAATAATCGCCTTTTTTGAATACGCGGAAAATCCCTGATGAGTTTTGTTCAGCTGACAGCTGTAAATCTTGCTTTCGGCGCAAAAGATATTCTCCTTAATGTAAATCTCCTGCTTAATGATTCCAGCCGCACAGCCATTGCCGGGGGAAACGGCAGCGGTAAATCATCTCTTTTGAAAATAATATCAGGAGAGATTACACCCGATTCAGGTGCAGTCAACCCGGGTCCGGACTGCCGGATTGCATACCTTCCGCAATGGGGAATTACCCACTCGGAAAGAACACTCTACAGTGAAGCGGAATCAGCCTGGGACTACCTGAATCCGCTTCTGAAAGAAAAGGTCGATACAGAACAGAAACTCGGCGCTGTCAGTGAAGGAGACCCTGAAACAGAAAAACTTCTCAAGAAGCAGCATGATATCCAGGAACATCTGGAAAACTGCGGTTATTACAGCAGAAAGGAACAGATAGAATACATTCTTCAGGGGCTTGGTTTTACCAGGTCTGATTTTGAAAGAAGCTGCAGCGAGTTTTCCGGCGGCTGGCAGATGAGGATAGCCCTGGCCAAGGTCCTGATCTCACAGGCCGATATTCTGCTTCTGGATGAACCGACAAATTATCTTGATATAGAAGCACGCAGCTGGCTGGAAGATTTCATAAAAGCTTTCAGAGGCGGAATTGCTGTAGTTTCACATGACCGCTATTTTCTTGATACAACAGTGAATGAGACAATAGAATTATGGAACGGAACGCTTATGCGCTATAAAGGCAATTATTCAGATTATGAAAAAAGACGCAGGGAAGAATTATCGTCGCTGGTATCACTTTTTGAAAAACAGCAGAAGGAAATAAGTAAAGCTGAAGATTTTATTAACCGGTTCAGGTCAAATGCATCAAAAGCATCTCTTGTGCAAAGCAGGGTGAATTATCTTGAACGTCTTGACCGGATTGAGATCCCTGAGAATTTCAAAAAAATCCATTTTCATTTTCCCGATCCTCCTCATTCCGGAAAAGATGTTCTGACAATAAGAAATCTGGAAAAAAAATACGGAAATCATACTGTTTTTTCCGGTATTGATCTGGATGCAGGCATAGGTGAAAAGATAGCAGTTTGCGGGATAAACGGAGCCGGAAAAACAACACTGCTCCGCATAATTGCGGGAAAAGATGAAGATTACAGCGGAACAGTAAAAACAGGAAAAGACGTGAAAACCGGATATTTCGCACAGGACAGTCTTTCCCAGGTAAATCCGGCAAACAGCGTAATTGATGAAATTGAAGAATCGGCTCCGACTTCACTTATTCCCCAGCTCAGGGACATCCTGGGAGGTTTTCTGTTCAGAGGTGATGATATCTTTAAGCCCGTATCGGTACTTTCCGGAGGTGAAATTTCAAGGATATGCCTGATAAAGCTTCTGTTACGGGAACGGAATCTACTCATACTGGACGAACCTACAAACCATCTTGATATTCATTCAAAGGATATCCTGCTCGATGCACTTAAAAATTACCCGGGCACACTGATTTTTGTATCTCACGACCGGTATTTCATAGAGAATACAGCAGACAAGGTGCTTGAAATAGAGAACGGTAAATCATCGGTCTTTCCGGGCGATTATGAATACTATCTGTGGAAAAAAAATAACATCTGTTCTGTGCTTCCCGACAACCCGGCCAAACTGCCTGAAGAACAGAAAACTGACAAGCATCTTCATGAACAGCTGAAAAAGCTGCGCAGTGAAAGGCAAAAGCTTGAACGAAGGGAAGAACAGATTCTGGAAGAAATTGATCAGAAGGAGACCGACCGCAACAGCCTTAACGAAGAACTTGCAAAAGAGGAAAACTACTCAGATCCGGTTAAAGCACATCAGCTGCAGCGGAAAATCAGCAGAATAAACGAAGAACTTGAAAAACTGAATAAAGACTGGCATGATGCTGCAAGTGAACTTGAAAAGCTGACAGTTGCAGAATAGTCTTTCTGTGCTGACGGGTCTGTACAGGGAAACCGCCTTGACTTTTGGCATATTTCAATTTTAAATGAGATAGCATGAAAAGAAAAAAAACGCGTAAAAAACTGATACTGTTTCTGGTCCTGATTCCTTCAGCTGTACTTGCAGTACTGATAATTCTGTTAAGCTGGCGGTCAAACGCACAGAAAATCTTTATCGATTACGGAATGGAAATTGAAATTGTCCAGGAAGCCGGCAGCTATACCGCCGTTGTAAGCCGTACACAGTCAGATGGAGAAACGGACGCAATATTGTTAACCATATTAATGGAC
>CAZKOK010000564.1:0-2838 GCA_964554355.1 uncultured Spirochaetia bacterium
CGCTTTTCTGGTGGTCATACCTGGCTATGAGAATCGGCGGCGAAAAAGCCATGGCAGACGCATTCAGCGGCGCCGGATCGTTCGGGGATCAGGCATTTGTAAAAGCCGGAGAAAAAATGCTTGAACTTGCCTCACTTGATCCATTCCAGGATGAATATCTGTACTCCGGTTACTCTGCAGAAGCAGAACTTATGTGCAACGGAACTGCAGCAATGGAACTGATGGGACAATGGGCCGAGGCCATATATGAAATTGACTCCGGCGAAGATTATGTCGGCCGGGAAGCATTCGGCATATTCACCTTCCCTGCCGTCGAAGGCGGAGCAGGCAGCACCCGTGATCTGATGGGAGGGGGGAACGGATATCTGGTCGGAAAAAACGCCCCTGCCGAAATTTATAAATTCATCGATTTTATGCTTTCAGCCGAGTATCAGACTGAACAGGCTGAAATTGAAGGCATACTGCCTGTGGTGAAGGGTTCCGAAACCGCAGTCAGCGGAAATTTTGCAGAAATAATCGAAATGATCCGTAAATCTGAATATTTCCAGGCCTATCTGGACCAGAAACTTCCATATGAAACCGGCGACGAACTGAAACAGGCAATTTATGAACTGCTTTCGGGTACAATTACCCCGAAAGAGACGGCAGCCGCAATTGACAGAGCCTGGCAAAATGAATAATTCACACTGACGGATCGTAATTTACCTGTTTTATGCTGTTTTTTCCGGCATGCTTGACTTCATACATCAATGAATCGGCGATCTGCATCATCTCGTCGACGGATAATGCCGGCTTATGGAAGGTGACCATTCCGATACTCAAGCTGACCGGAAATTTCCTTGTTTTCATGATTTTTCCAAAAGAACTGCGTAATCTTTCAATGACTGTTTTTGCATCTCTGCTGTCGGTATCGGGAAGAAGCAGGGCGAACTCGTCTCCTCCCAGACGTGCCGGAATGTCGGATGGTCTGATATGTCTGTTTACTTCTTCGGCAAACAGTTTTAAAAGATCATCACCTGTTTTATGGCCGTGTGTATCATTTACTGCTTTGAAATTATCAAGATCAATATAGGCCAGGCTGATATTGCCGGAGTTTCGTTCTGCTTTCTGTGTTTCACGTCTGCAGATTTCCGAAAACAGCCTCCAGTTGGCCATGCCTGTCATAGGGTCTTTTAAAGCGTTCTGCTTCTCCCGCTGATACAGATCAATTGTTTTGGAAAGGATAAGTGTATGCAGTGAAAAATAACCAAGACGCATAACCGAATTCCAGACCGGAATAAGTATCGTTGCATACCTGTTTCCGGTTAATATATCTGCAGCAAACCAGATTACCGTTGACAGCACGGAAATTATAATTCCGGATGATCTCGAACCGATAAATACTGCTATGGTTATGGGTATCAGGTAAAGAATTGAAAATGATATTTCATTTCCTGTAACATAATCAGTAATTCCCAGGATGACGGCAATAAGGGCAGCCACAGAAATTACCAAAAGCGGATGTTTTTTCTGTATTTTTATCCTGAATTCGATATAATCATCCTCTGTCTGAAGTATGCCTTTTATCATCAGCCCTGTTTTTCCACATTAAAAAATGAACCATTTCGCCCGGGATTCGGCGAAGCTTTATATTTCCCTGACTTAAATAGTGATTCATGGAACTGAAAAATGCAATATGCTGTTGCTGACCGGGGACAGAGTCCGGATAATCATAACCCGGCTGACAGAGCCTGGCAATGACTGATTTAGCTTGCATAATCAAGTATCACACACTAAACTGAACCATGCCTGAAAGCCTGTACAGCAGGAAAAAATATGCATGGATAATAGTACTTTTCAGCCTTATAACCGTAACCGGGGCACTCGGTTTTGCAAGGTTCGGCTATACAAGTCTGCTTTCATCAATGAAAACAGGTCTGGACATTGGTGAAGCTCAAACTGGTGATCTTGCTGCCGGAAATATGCTGGGTTATCTTTGTCTGGCCATAAGCGCAGGTTTTCTCGCTTCACTGTTCGGTCCCAGGATTGTAATCGGAATTTCAATGATAGTAGTCGCTCTGGCTATGTCCCTTACAGGAGCAGCCGGAAGCTATGCCGGCGCGTTTTTCGGAAGGCTGTTTGCAGGGATGGGTTCAGGCGGCGCAAATGTACCGGTCATGGGACTTCTGGCAGCATGGTTCAGCAGCAAAAAAAGAGGGCTTGCGGCCGGAATTGTGGTCAGCGGTTCCAGTTTCGGACTGCTTTTTACAGGACTCATAATCCCTGAAATTCTTGAAAAATACCCCCATAATGGATGGCGTTATTCATGGTGCCTGCTTGCAGGCATTGTAATGATAATGGCCATACTCTGCCTGTTTTTTTTCCGAAACAGTCCTGAAGATAAAGAAACGGGGACAGCCCCGATATATAATGAAGAGGGACAAGGGCGAAGCGGTCACTTGATTACCGCTGAGCCCAACCCCGGCGCGAGGAGCGGTCGATACGAAGTATCGATCCCGACGATCGCCGATAAAGCAGACCCGAAATCACTAGAAAATGACAAAGCATCACTTAATTGGTCTCTTGTATACAAAAACTCTGCTGTATGGAAACTCGGTTTTATCTACGTACTGTTCGGGTTTTCATACATCATCTACATGACCTTTTTCAGCCGTTATCTGGCCACTGAAGGCGGTTTTTCAGACCAGTCTGCCGGAAAACTTCTGGCCATGGTGGGCGGATTCAGCATTGCTTCGGGTTTTATCTGGGGGACTGTCTCCGACAGACTCGGCAGGAAATACGGACTGGCAATTGTCTTCTTTCTGCAGGGCGCATGCTATCTGGTGTTCGGCCTATGGA
>CAZKOK010000565.1:0-2835 GCA_964554355.1 uncultured Spirochaetia bacterium
CCGTATCGGCTGACCCGTCCTTTTTCACGGGCACTATTGTCGGCCCGTTGCCGCTGATAACAATGCCCCCGTGAACACCGCTGCCCTTAAGCAGCTTTTTTATCAGTTCTGCAGCCGCCGTCACCCAGATTGAGGGTTTCCAGCAGTCAAGGTCAGCCCCGGGCTGGTCAAGAAGTCCGATCCTGTCCCAGGCTTCCAGTTTCCCTTCATCAGAAATAAGCGAACCTTTTATCGAGGAAGTTCCGATATCAATTGAAATGAAACTTTTCATATACTTTTACTTTATCCAGCGCCGTTCACGGGCGGCTCCTTTCCGGGGATTTTACTGGTTAAGCAGTTTCTGGATTATGCCGGTGTTATCAAGCAGCGGACTCAGCGATTTGCCGTGATGCAGTCTGAATATTATCTGGGCAAAAAGCCTTGAAATACTGGCCGATACAAACCATTCCCTGTCCAGCAGGTCCCTGTTATGATGGACAGCATTGGTCCCGATAATCCTGTAAAACAAACCTTCTTCATATGCTTTCTGAAAATGCTCAACCGCATTGCCGGAAAACAGGGGAAGGCTTATTGCACAGATTATTTTTTCGGCGCCCTGCTCCTTAAGATATTTCATTGCCTTAAGCAGGGTGCCCCCGGTTCCAAGCATATCATCGGCCATAAAAACAGTCTTTCCCTTTACCGTTCCCAAAAGCCTTGTTGTGCTGATATTGGTGTCATTTGCGTGGTTTGATATCCGGGAATAGTCTCTTTCCTTGTAAAGCATTGCGAGAGGCTTAACCAGACTGCCTGAATAAAATTTATTCCTGTCAACGGCCCCGGTGTCCGGAGCAACGACAACCAGGTCTTCGGATTTTAAATCAACAAATGTCGTGAGTTTTTTGATAATCTGGTATGAAGCGTGAAGATTCTCAATGCCTATATTCCTGAGGCTGTTTTCTATTTCCTTAGAATGGATATCAAGGGTAATAATGCGTGATACGTTCATATATTCGCATATTCGTGCAAACCAGCTCGCTGTCAGGGCTTCACGTCCTCTTCTTTTATGCTGACGTGAATACGGGAATGACGGAATAACAATTGTTGATGATCTTGCCCCGGCCTGCATTACAGCTTCAATTGTCACGAAAAGGTTCATGATATGATCATTAACCGTAAAACTGACTTCCTTTCCTCCCGGCTTCTGGGTTTCATGATTTTCAGGATCAATAACAATATAGATATCCTTTTCACGTATGGATTTATTTATTTCAGATTTTACCTCACCATTTGCAAAACAGGTAAACCTGACAGGAATTTTGAATCTTGAAGGTTTATATGTGGAAGCAGAGCGGTTTCCCGAGACAGAACCAAGAATTATTTCCCGCTGGAAATTTATCCGTTTCACTGCTTCTTTCACGGCCAAATCATATCTTTTGGCCAGTTTTACGGAAAGCTTTTCAAATCTCTTACTGTATATCTGCTTAAGGTGTGAAATGATTTCAGCCGCAAAGCGTTCGGCTCCGGGGCAGGCAATAATACCAAGACTCGCAGACTTGGAAAAACTCATCTTTTTTCCTCTTCCTTACAGGGAGTAGCCCACAATACCATGCACACAAAAAGCGGTCAAGCAACAATTCCTTTTTGATTTTCGAATCAGAAAATCAGATAAAAACTGCATGTTCCGGCATTTTTTTTGTCTGTGTGACAGCAGAACAGACATTCGTTATAATTTCATAAAAACAATTGCCTGAAACTGAAATAATCCATATATTTAGACTAGCTATTTATCAGCCAGAGAAACAGGAACATCTGGGGAAAAAGTCAGGAAAAGATATAAAAAGCATGTTTCCGCATTTCCTGGCAGGCTAAAGCAACAATCTGAATCAGCTGCACAGGATTTTATAAAAAACCGGAAAAAACAGATTCAGAAGGAATAAAAATCCATCTGAATAATATTATAATATATGAAGGCGGACATTTTCGCTGATATCCGGATATCCTGATTAAGAAACCAAGTGAGGAGATTTTCAGTGGCTATAATAAGAATGAAAGATGTGAAAAAGGACTACCCTCTGGGCAAAACTACTGTACATGCAGTAAAAGGCGTGAGTTTTGAAATTACCAAAGGGGACTTTATATCCATTGCCGGACCTTCAGGATCCGGGAAATCAACAATTTTAAACATGATCGGCTGTATTGATACGCCGACAGCAGGCACAGTTGAAATTAATGGTAAAATTACGAGCGATCTGAATGATTTTCAGATTACCGGCCTCCGTCATCAGGTAATCGGTTTTATTTTTCAGTCTTTCAATCTGATACCGGTACTGAATGTTTATGAAAATATTGAATTTCCTCTGCTTCTTGGAAAAAACAAACGCGATAAAAAAGAAACAGAAGACTGGATCAGTTTTCTTATAGAGGAAGTCGGTCTGAAAGAATGGACAAAACATAAGCCGAATGAACTGTCGGGCGGACAGAGACAGAGGGTCGCCATTGCAAGGGCCCTTGCGACAAAACCTCAGATAGTTCTTGCCGATGAACCGACGGCAAACCTCGATTCCGAAACCGGTGAAGCAATTATCAATCTTATGAAAAAAATCAACCGCGATCTGGATACCACTTTTATCTTTTCGACACATGACCTTACAATTGTTGAAATTGCCGATCATATCATCAAGCTTCATGACGGCCTTATTCAGTCAGAAACAAGAAGAGAAGCTGCTTCCGGGAGCAAAAAGTAATGCCTGTTCTTCTTCGGATAGCCATAAGAAACCTTAAGCAGCATAAATCAAAAACACTTATCATCGGGACAATTATTGCTCTCGGCGTCATAATTCTGATAGTCGGAAA
>CAZKOK010000566.1:0-2833 GCA_964554355.1 uncultured Spirochaetia bacterium
TCGTATTGTCAAAAGTTCTGAAAAAACAGAACTTTTAATCAATTATTTTTTCTATTCCATACCGATACTTTTTATATAAAGTCAGTATGGAAGTTAGATTATGTATAGTAAAATCAGCCGTTTTATAATTTGGCTGTGCTCAAAGTTTAATAAATCAGAACTTGAGCAATTGGTTTTGGAATTGTCTGATGTTTTACAAAACAAGAATCCGGAAGTAAAGCCAAAAGATGATTTCAAACAACAGCATCCAAATTACCGTAACTTTAGCGTGGATAGAAATCCTCCCAAAGTTATTAAAAAAAAATCCAGGCGATGATTACCAAAAAATAATCGCCAAAAAAGAATCAACGGAAAATAAAGTAATCCAGCCAGTGAAACCAAGATCTGACGATCTGGAGGTTCCGGAACACATTTCGTGTCCGAACTGTAATGCACCGCACCAATATCTTTATTTCAACAATGGAGTAAAACGTTCTCAGATAAAATGCAAGGTTTGTGACGAACATTTCAATCCGGAATCACACGTCATTAAAAATCCTGCTGTATTCACTTGTCCGCATTGCAGCTCTCCATTGTATATATGGAAACATTCCGCAGAAGTTACAATCCATAAATGCGGGAATGATTCATGCCCAAAGTACGTAAAAGAACTTTCAAAATTAAATGCAAAAGAAAAGAAACTTCTTAAAACACACAGTTCTCAATTTAAATTACGTTATCAATACCGTGACTATCATTTTAAAATTGACGATCTGCAGCATGCAGCTCCTGATATTCCCAGGGTAAATCTTAAAAAGATACATAATTCACAAACAATATTAGGCTTAATCCTCACTTTTTTTGTTTCCTTTGCATCAAGTGCCAGAAAAACCGCTCTTATCCTGAAAATGGTATTCAACATAAATGTTTCTTATCAAACCGTTCTTAACTATGCTGAGGCCGCTTCCTATTATGCTCACGCTTTTAACATGAAATATAAAGGTGATGTGGATGACATCCAGGCTGGCGATGAAACCTATATAAAAATAAAAGGGAAATACAATTATCTGTTCTTTTTTATTTCAGCACAAAACAGAAAGATTACATCTTATCACCTTGCTGATAACAGAGGAACTTTCCCTGCTGTTGTCGCAATGAGGGAAGCAATCCGCACTTCAAAAGAAAACCAGACACAGACGCTGATTTCTGATGGAAACCCTTCTTACCCATCGGGTATTCATTTCATTAACATCAAGCTGGAACCTGAAAACAAACTGATCCATGGCAAGGTTATTGGTCTTCAAAACCTTGATTCAGAATCAGAAAAATTCAGACCGTTTAAGCAAATCATAGAGCGTTTAAACAGAACATATAAATATCATGTGAAACCTGCCAATGGATTCAATTCCTTTAATGGGGCATTTTCTTTGACTGCCCTATTTGTCTCTTTTTACAATTTCCTACGGCCTCATTTTTCACTTAACTACAAGCCCCCAGTTCAACTCCAAATGTTTGAAGAGGTTACCACCATTCAGGAAAAATGGATTAAACTCTTATCTTCCGCCTTCTCTTAGTTTTCAAAGATCTATTAGCTGGTAGTTTCATACAGTTTTCATAAAACTTTTGACACTACCTGGATTCTCGTATTAATATAACACCTGAAAATGCGGATTTCTGCACCTGAATTTCCATATTTACATCTGTGTATTGAATTATAGGTATCCGCATCCGGAAAATCCACCGCTGTCTGCCAGTTATTTCTGTCAGACTGCAATGCCCGGGCCCGCATGAAGGCACTTCCCGGGCACAGGCTTATCCTGTGCTTCGTGTCCGGCCCGGCGGCCCCTGCTTCTGAAATCCGATGGAGTGCAGCCGAATTTCTGTCTGAAAACTTTCCCGAAGTTGCTTATGTCCTGAAAACCGACTTCAAAACCAATTTCAGATATATTCAGGCTGGTTTCCGATAAAAGTCTGGCCGCCAGATTTACCCGGATATTCCTGAGGTATCTGATAACAGTGCATCCTGCATATCGGTTGAATATTATATTGAGCGTAGTCCGGTTTGTAGCGAATTCCCGGGCGATGGAATCGACCGTAAGCTCTTCCTGAAAATGCGAAAACAGATACATTATTATATCCTGCACTTTTTTCTCTTCCCGGGAAACTGTAAAACTGCTATCCCGGGTTTTTTTGCCGAAGATGCAGTTAAGGTAAACCAGAAATGATATCAGGACCGCTTTAAGCCTGTATAAAGCATCTGCTGACATCCTGAACCCGGCTATACTGGATATCTTTTCGTAAAACAGTTCACAGTCTTTCTGCACAAGTCCTTCAAGCGGGAGCAGACTGAGCAATTCATCTGCAGGCCGGAATGTATCAGAGACTACCGGTTCCCTGTATGCTTCGCTGAACTTTCTGATGTCATGCATATTATGCAGATTACTGCTGTCTTCCAGAAAGGCCGGCTGGAAATAAATTGTGTCCGCTTCAAACTCACGTCCCGGTTCAAACCTGGTTTCCTTAATTTTACTGATTACAAGCAGGGACGGCGCAGCAACCATGTATTTCTTCTCAGGCCCCCGGATTATCCCCGTTCCCCTTCTGAGAAAACTGACTGCAATACAGCTTCCTGTGTTTCCGATATGATTAAAGCAATCATTTTTCTGAAAAAAAACAGGAGATCCGATTCCGCTCTGTCTTAAGGCGTTTCCTGTGTCCATACAGTAATTTAACTGTTGAACGGAGCTGGAGACAATGGACAATATTGTCAGGTTTATAAAAACGCAGCTTAAAAAAAAGATAAATACCCCAAAGCTTGTGTTTTTGAAGCAGGAGCGTGATTTATGCAGTTTCT
>CAZKOK010000567.1:0-2808 GCA_964554355.1 uncultured Spirochaetia bacterium
AACTGAAAATTCAGCAAACTGGAATTACCGATACGACAAGTGCGGTCGAGATTGGGGAATTCCTCAATGCCGAAAAAATTCTTCTAGGGTCGATTGGTAAATATGAAAGCAGGTACGTGGAATTCCTGCTATCAATCAGGCTTATAGACGTTGAAAAGGCTGAAGTGGAGCTTGCCGAAAGCATTCAGATAAAATCTGTCGAGGAGCTTCCACAAAAAATTGATGAAATCATCAGCCGGATAAAAGACGCGATAAAAATCACGGGTAAAGTCACAGGGGTTGAGGATGGAGGCGTTTATGTTTCCCTGGGTTTTAGAAGCGGGATAAAAGAGGGAGATACCCTTTCGGTGTACAGGACCGAAATTGTAAGGGATGGAGACGGGAATATACTATTGAGGGAAGAAATATCCCTGGCGAATCTGAAAGCACAGAACGTGCAGGATGAAAACAGCCGCTGTGTCGTGACTGAATCAGCCGAAGAGATTGAAAAGGGGCATTTTGTCAGGAAAGGCACGGCCGAACTGGCCGGAAAGGATGAATACGGCAGCATAAGCGTCAGTTCGGTGCCGGAAGGCGCCATGGTCTTTCTTGATGAGGAATTCCTGGGCGAGACCCCGTTTACTGCCGATTCGATTTCTTCCGGCAAATACCATCTGGAAATCCGGAAAAGCGGGTATAAGCCACTGCATGTGTCGGTAAATCTGCAGCCCGGAAGACAGGTAGCGGTCGACCGTGAACTTGAGCAGGAGATGGAAATTGAGGAACTCCTGATGCTTGGAAAAATTCCGCGCAGAACTACCGATCCCGGCACAGCCCTGAAGAAATCATTTCTGCCCGGGCAGGGCCTGGTCTACAACGGTTACAAAAGCAGCGGACTGATCATGCCGGCGCAGATTTTTTCCATCTCTTCCCTAGCCGCTTTCATGCTCATATCACAGCCGCCGGTAACGGGTGATCCGCCGTCTTCCGGTTACTGGAATATCCGCGAGTATTACAGGGATGATGACAGATATAAGGATGCTCTGGTACGTCTGGCGGTCCTTGGTGGCTACAGCCTGGGCTTGTATGCGTTTTCGATCGCAGATTCGGTTTCGTCTGCCGGCGACGATTTCCTTTATCCTGTTTATCTTGAGGTTTCTTTCGGAGGCAGCGGTAATTATTCCGGAAACGTGCAGACAAGAGACGACTATACGCTGACACCCGCATTCAACGATATAATTACTTCCGGAGTTGATTCCCTGACAGGCGGCGGATATGTTGAAGTCGCCTATATGGGGAGAAAATATCATTTTATATTCGGGCTTGATTACCTGCTTAACTCGGTCATTATCAGTTTCGAAAGTGCGTTTCGCCTGCCGCTTTCCGACACTGCATTCCTGGGCATAGGTGTGTTCTTTTCGGACAACCTTATCGAACCACCCGATGTCGAAGTTACAGCGGGCACGGGCAGTGATGATTTTTATTCAAACCCCGGGGGATACTGTGGTCCGATGATACAGTTTTCGCTGCGGCCTGCGGAATTCGGCCTCGACGTCTGGTTTTCGCCGTATACTGTGGGAAAGGTAAGCGCATACACGCTGGAAGGGTCCAATACCTGGTCCACTTCTGACAACGTATGCGGGAATTGGGGGTTCGCAGGCGGACTCAAAACCATATTCTATTTCAACCTGAGCACTGGAATCAGGCTGTCGGCTAATGCTGTATACCTTTTCAATAATACTTCGCAGCTCACCGGACAAGGTATGACATCATCCGAATCTCATCTTAACCTTAATCTGAAGCTGGGCATGGTTTTCCGCTTTTAAACCCCGGAAAAACTGGTTTGTTCCCTTTATTGTCTCACAACAAAACAAAAAAACGCTGTGCCGCCTTTATCGCAGTGTCCGTCGCGTGAATTTTTTATCCCAGGTTATTTAAGCAAGGCCAGAAACTTATCATAAATTTCCTGATCGTCAAAGGAGTCAAGATCATGGATAACTCCGCCGGCCATATCGATGTGGCCACCGCCGTATCCGATGCCTTCCAGAGCAGCCTGAATAATTTTGGCGGCGCTCCATTTCCTGTTTTCGCTTCGTAATGAATAGTTTATGACCTTTCCGTTAAGGGCGCAGAGGATCACAAAATCGATTTCTTCCAGAGCAAGCAGAAAATCACCAAGAATTCCAAGAAGGTTTTGATTGCATCCTTCCTCAAAATAACAATAGGCTGAACGATTGTTTATCTGAAGATTGTTAAGAAGAATTTTATAGAATTTGAGGTCTTTCGTCTGAATATAATTTCTCAGAATGGAATTCTTCAGCCTGATATCGGCAATTTTATACAGATGGTAATAAGCTTCAAGATCGTATATAGATTCATTGCGGGTAAGCTGAAGTGTATCCATATCTATACCTATCATAAGCGCTGTAGCAATGTCCTGCGGGACTTTGAGCCCAAGGTCCTGATAATAGCTGTGTATTATAGAGGAGCATGCACCGTAATCAGATCTGATGTCTACAAATTTCACATTATCCGGAGACTGTACCTGATGATGATCAATTACTGCAATTTCATCACCAATAAGGTCTGTTACATTCCTGTTTCCCTTGCAGCCGTCAACAATTATTATTTTATGGTCTTCCTTGAGTTTATGATGTTCATTGTGAAGGATTTCAATATTAAGGGATTTGATCGTTTCCTTGAGCGAATCACGCTGGATTGTTCCTTCATATATGATATGCGAAGTTATTCCGTTTTGTTTGAGAATATCCTGCAGACCAAATGCTGATGAAACTGAATCATGATCCGGGAAATTATGGGTCTGGATGT
>CAZKOK010000568.1:0-2157 GCA_964554355.1 uncultured Spirochaetia bacterium
TTTTGCAGGAAGAATTACCATATCCAGTGAGTTTCTGTAAATTTCATAGTTGAAATTCAGCTCGCATGCGAATACTTCATCGAGCGGCTTTTTTGAATTATTGTAAATTTCATAATTGACAATAATGGCTTTTTTCATGAACTTGTATTTTTTTATCAGTGTCAGATCCCAGGACTGGCTGCGTTTTTTTATAATATCTGAGCATTTATATGTGACTTCATAATGATCCTTGTCAAAATCAGCAAGCTCATAGTGACTTTTATGAAATCCGGAGTATATTTTTATATCATTTCTGCAGTAATCATCAATTGTTTCTTCTCCGGATATCAGGTAGTCAATAAAGGAATAATCATTATTTCTTAAGTTCTTCGCCGACCTTTCATGAACAAATGTATTTATGTAATTCCAGGGTCTCTGAAAATAATCCAGTTCAAACATGCAGCCGCCGCAATTATGGAGATATGCATTTATCATCTGCCCCTGGAATATACATTCATTCTGTCCGTCCATGTCATAATCGGTGACAACAATTGATGCGTCAAAAATACCTTTTTCTCTTGAAAGTTTTTCAGCCTCAATAAGTGAATTATACGCTTTTATTCTGGTTTCGGCATTCTGTATACCACCGTTATGACTGCCGGGCCAGTAGGCATTATTATTCTGTCCTTTCCAGAGTTCTTCTCTTGCGGTCTTTTTTCTTGATCGGTCCGATTTTATCTGATTAACAAGTATATTTACAAACATCATTTTTGAATACAGCTTATTGCTTTCATCAATTTCTGATAAATAATCGCGGAAAAAACCTCCCCCTGAAGGAATTTCCTTAAGACTGCCGTTAAAAAAAGAATCCAGCTTTTTCTGAACCCGGTCCTGTGAGTTTTTTACTACTCTTTTTTTCAGTTCATCAAAATTAAGACAGGGAATATAGACTTTGGAATAACTGCCGTACTTCCTGAGATATTTTGAAGGATGTATTGACTCTATCTGATTGCGTCTTTTCTTCAATTCTTTCAGAAAACTGTCAAACCAGCTGAAAGTAATTTTATTTTTCATTTTCTCGCTTACAAAAATATCGCCGGACGGCATAAAAGAAATTACATTATTCCCTTCATTATTTCCCAGTTCAATAAGTTTGTTTACAGCAGAGGAAGGAGCAAGAAGAGAAAGCTTAAGCATAAGTTTGTTATGAACAGGAAATACTGAAATTGTTTTGCCCTGGTCTTCTGTGATATAGCACTTGTTTAATTCATTATCTTTTTTGCCGGCATTAATAATAAATGAACTGTCCAGAAAAAGAAAATTCATGCCGCATGTTGCAAGTGTCGAAGGAAAATTGGGCTCCCATACCTGGCCGGAAATCCAGAAACCCCTGGGTTTTCTCGAGAATTTTTTTCTTAAATATGTCGTAAGTTCCTCAATCTGGCCTACCCTGTCCTTATTGGGGATTATTGAAAAGACAGGTTCATAATATGCTCCGCCCAGAATTTCCAGATTCCGGTCTTTTACAAGATCATTGCAAAGCATTAAGTATTCAGGATGCTTGCTTTCAAGCCATTCGTAAAGTATTCCCGAATTATAAACAGTAAACGATAAATCGTTATTATTATTCAGAAGCTGAAGAAAGGGGCGAAAATGTTTATTGTATAAATTTTCCGCCCCGTTACATGTAAAAGGAATTACATTAGATGTACCTAATATTATTTTAATTTTCCTCATCAGTTTCGCTTTCAGTTATTTTATTTTGAAGCGAGAGTTGTCTAACATCACTTTCAACGATACATTTTGACGGACATTTATCCAAAGCGGCTTTTCTTGAGCCTTTACTGGAAAAATCAATTGATGCAAGGAAGTCTTCAATAATAAAACCGCCTTCCGGCGACTGTTTTTCACAGATCCTGCATCCTATACATCCGACCTTGCAGTACTTTCGTACTAGTGCCCCTTTGTCCGTTGAACTGCATGCAACAACCACATCAGCGCTTTCCGGGATCATTTTTATTACACCGGTAGGACAAATAGTAACACACTTTTCACAGGAAATACACTTATATTTATCAATAAGTATATTTCCGCAACTGTCTCTGAAAATTGCATCGGCAGGACACACTTTAATACAGCTTCCGCGTCCAAGACATCCGAATTTGCAGGTTTTGTCTC
>CAZKOK010000568.1:2167-2808 GCA_964554355.1 uncultured Spirochaetia bacterium
GCGGTTGCAGTTGGTGATGCGCAAAGAACTTGCGCTGAAAGCAATATATGCTGCATTACAGTCATCAATTCCGTCATATTCAAAATCATACTGTGCATTTGTCCTGTTTCCGCGGCAGAAAACGAATGCCACTTTTTTTTCTACGGTTTCGTCAACTGCACGCCCAAGAAATTCACCGAGTTTTTTAAGTGTCTCGGGACCTCCCGGCGAACAGAGACTTATGTCAATCTCTTCACTTTCATCTACCGCCATGGCTTTTGCATAACTGGAACATCCTGCATAACCGCAGGCGCCGCAGTTTACTCCGGGAAGAATATTCTCAAGATCTTCTACCCTCTGGTCTTTTTTAACAGCAAGTTTTACCGAAGCAACGGCAAGTCCGATACCGAATAATCCTGCAAGCACTAAAACTGCAATTGTTGAAGATAAAATTATAATCATAATAAGTCCTGTTATCCTGGAAATAGATTTTTAAGCAGCGTTTTATCAAATGCCATAAAAGCAAGAGCCATCAGACCGCCTGAAATAAATGCTATCGGGACCCCTCGCAATACTTTCGGTACTTTTATGCGGCTCAGTGACTCACGGATTGATGACATTAAAACAAGAACCAGAAGAAAACCAAGTCCTCCGGCCAGTCC
>CAZKOK010000569.1:0-2795 GCA_964554355.1 uncultured Spirochaetia bacterium
TGGCAAGGCTTCTGGGCGGGGACCTTTCAGTTATCAGTTCTCCCGGGAAGGGCAGCGAATTCATACTGTCACTTCCCATGTATATTGAGGATGACAAACTGGGTGCTTCTGCAGCAGATGAGGTGCCGGAAATTCCCGATTTCAGCAAATACAGAGTACTGATAATTGAAGACAATAAAACAAATCAGGAAGTTGTTCAGCTTAATTTAAGGAAAACGAAAATTTCAGTTATTACAGCCGAAAACGGCCAGCAGGGAGTCGATATTTATAAAAATGAAAAACCTGACCTTATATTGATGGATGTTCAGATGCCGGTACTTGACGGTTATCAGGCGACCAGGTATATCCGCAGTCTTCCGGACGGAACGCATATTCCGATTATCGGGCTTACGGCAAATGCATTTGAACATGACCGTCAGCTTTGTCTGGAATCCGGGATGAACGATGTGCTAACCAAACCCATAAAGCAGAAAGATCTTTTCTCGGTCCTTTCCAGGTTTTTGGAAGGATATCCGGATAAGGAACATGGGAAGATAAGCCTTTCATTGCTGCAGAACGAACTTGAAATTGACCGGAATACTGCACTTGACCTGATATCCGGTTTTATTGCCGAATCCCGTAAAGGAATCATAAGTCTGAATGAAGCGATAGAACAGGACAACTGGAAAACTGCGCACAGGGAAGCGCATTCGATTAAAGGCGGTTCATTGAATATTCATGCCGATGGAGTATTCAGGGTCGCCAAGGAGATTGAGCAGCTTTGTCTTGAGCAGAAAACAAAAAAAACAATATCAAATATGCCCCGTTTGACTGAGGAGATAAATTTACTGGAAAATGAGCTTGAAAAACTTGTAATGGAAGGCTGATTATGTACGATTTCACACTTGATTTTAAGGTCAGGGATTATGAATGCGACTTGCAGGGTATTGTTAACAATGCCGTATATCAGAATTATCTTGAGCATACCCGGCATGAATTTATACTGAGCAGGGGGGTTGAATTTGCCAGGCTGCACAGTGACGGAATTGACGCTGTGGTAAGCAGAATTGAAATAGATTACAAAACTCCATTGAAAAGCGGCGATGAGTTTATTTCCTGTGTTAACGTTTCAAGGGAAGGGAAACTGCGTATTGTATTCGACCAGGAAATTTTCAGAAAAACAGATAATGTGCCTGTTGTTAAGGCAAAAGTATATGCCGTATGCATAAGCGGCGGGCGACCGGTCCCTGTTGACAGTGTGCCCGGACCTTTTGCAGAACTGATCGAAAAAAGAACATAAAAGTACGGAAAGGCATCAGCTGCCGAATTTTTTAATTCTGATTGTAATGATTGTCAGATCATCGGTATAGTTTCTTCCGATGGTATTCTGATAGTTGATTTTGGTTTTAAGCGATTCCGCAAAATTGGGATTACCGTGCAGATATGATATTGCATGCTCCAGCTGATTCAGGGTTTTCTGTTTTCCCGGGAGGAGGCCGTCGGTAAACATCAGGATCTGATCTCCCGGAAAAACTTCAAAAACAGCGTCATTGTATCTTGCATTCATATTCAGGCCGGCAGGCCTTCCTTCGGGCTGGATTTTATTAAGTACCGATCCCCTGATCTGATAAACCGGAGTATGCCCTGCATTTGCGGCTGTCAGCTTATGTGCATTAAGATCAATTAAGACAGCTGTAAACGGCACATAGATGTCGGGCAGATTTCTGAATTCGACAAGCAGTCTGTTGTTGAGCCATTCAAGAAGTCCGGCAGGAGAGAGATCGGTCTTTTCATAATGCCGGACATATTCATGCCGGACGATTGATTTCTGCATTGCGCCTATCAATGCGGCCGGATAGCCATGTCCTGACACATCACCCAGAAGGAATAGGAAACGATTGCCGCCAAGCTCGAAAATCTCATAATAGTCCCCGCTGCATTCGCTTATCCCCGCAGGTTCATAGACAATATCAATATCAATTAAATCGGATGAAGGCAGGTTATTGCCGAAGAGTTTTCTCTGCATTTCACCGGCTATCGAAAGCTGGTTGAGTTTTTCCCTGTCCTGCCTTGACAGTTTGCGCTGCTGGTAGACATGCAGGCCCTTTTCAAGTTCCATGATAAGCGAATCAGTCTCCCAGGGTTTGACAATATAGGAACATATCCGGGCCGAGACAGATTTGCTTATTTCATCCGCGTCCGAATATGCGCTTAAAAGGATACAGGCAATTTCGGGGAACTTTTCGTATATTCTCCTGACAAGATCCGAGCCTTTCATTTCGGGCATCCGGATGTCTGTAATTACGACTTTGATATTGTCGTGATGTTTGTTGACTATTTCAAGCGCCTCTCTGCCGGAAAGGGCTGTAAGAAGATCAAGCTGGTTCTCCGCAAGCCAGGGAGAAATCTCCCGCTTTACCGATTTGAGGATCTGTTCTTCATCGTCTACCAGTAGAATAGAACTGTTAATCATGCTTTTCCTCCCGCTGCCCCTGCAGGAATATTCTTAACTGTATTCTGAAATTAAATTCAGGTTCAGTACTAAAATATTACGCCAGTTGGACGTGCAAGTCAAGGCAAGGTTTGGTTCTTTATTGCACCGGCGCATGCACTGAAGTTATAGAGGATAATTATGAATTATGAATGGGACCACGATTACACGAATGGGATAATGAATCACACGAATTGGGAAATGGGGACAGAATTATATCCGGATTTGTGTTTTTTAAAAAAGCAAAGTATTATCAGTTATGACTCTTGATCCGAAGTTCACATTTGATTCCGCTGCCCGGATTTATTCGGAAGCAAGGCCGGGC
>CAZKOK010000570.1:0-2795 GCA_964554355.1 uncultured Spirochaetia bacterium
CGTGACCGTCTTCGAGGGCTCCGCCTTCATACTGTACATAGAACTCATATGTAATATTCGTTCCTTCCTGGTTATATGGTACAGCTATTTTTGCCCTTGCTGCCTGAGTATCAGTCTGGGTAATGCTGGTGGAAGTGATTTTCCATGTACCTTCTCCGGTTTTAAATTCGCCATCCATGTCTGCTGAAAATATGACGGCTGCAGACAGAAAAAACAAAACGGTTGTCAACATTTTTTTAATCATAACGACCTCTCATTGTGAATTTTATGATTATCATATCATGGAATTCCGGTTTTGCATTATAAAATATTGACTAAGTTAACTGTTTATTATTCAGCAGAAAGGATCAGCGTCTTCCTGTAACCTTGATTACATGAAATCCGAACTGTGTTGATACGGGATCGCTGATGGCACCTATAGCCATCTTTTTTACAGCATCTTCGAAAGATTTTACCATCTGTCCTGCAGAAAACCAGCCCAGATCACCGCCTTTTGACTTGCTTGGACAGGTAGAGAACTCTCTTGCCAGTTTGGCGAATTCTTCACCCTTTTTTATCCTCTGGGCAAGTTCCTTTGCCAGAGACGGATCTTTTACAAGAATATGACTGGCTTTCCATTCCATTTTAATTCTCCTTCCGGTAAAAAGTGAAAACAGGATATCACAGCTTTTTTGAATAAACAAGATAATGAACCGGGCTGCTGTGCCGAACTAAAGAAATGCAGACCGGTAATTTTACTGAAAATTTTTGGCGACAGGCCTTTTTTTACCGTAAAGCAGGTCCTCGTATTTATCCATGTCTCCGGGGTCAGGGTTTTTATCAATAATTGTCAGATTTTCAAAAAATCAATTATCTGAAACAGTCTCAGGAACTCATGTTTGAATTTATTACTGTTCAGGTATGGAAATCCTGTTCCGTCCGGATAGTCTTTTTGAAGCGATACCATCATTTTGGAAATTGATGATATTTCAACTTCATCAGGAAGATTCCGGGAGACATTTATATGCCTCTGCACTTTGCGGATCATTTCCTTTGAGTCCCTGCCCCAATCGGTAATAACCGGTTTGGATGATATTATTGAATGGATGGATGTATGGCTGAATCCGAGATTATGCAGAAGAATCCCTGCTGCGGCATCAATTATCAGGTCCTTTTTATACTGGTATTTGGTTGTTGAATCGGTATGTTTTTCAGGATCAAACCTGTCTTCGGTCATCGGACAGCCCTGCATGATTCCCCGCAGACGGTCCTTAAGTGATGCAAGCCTCGCTGTTTTCCACCGGCTTATGTAGCTGCCGATGTTTTTCTCGATATTCTCGTCAATCAGCAGCCGCTCTTTCTCCTCTCTTGACAGCGAAATCACTTTATAAACAGAGCATTTGTGTTTTGCAAGTTCGGGAGCGTTGTTTCCTGTTTTCTGACCCGCTTTTATCAGGGGCCCCTGCGTCTTCAGGAAGAATGTCTTCCGAATGGAGTCTTTCCAGGTTTTTGACTTCTATAATCGGCATACAATACGAATTTCCGTTTTTAATATTCCGGATTGCAAACAGAATTTGAAAAAAAAGAATGACTACGGACTAACGCAGAGTTTAGCCATGAATAACACGGATCAAATCCAGATAACACGAAAAAATGCAAATGTGGTATGTTTAAGAATTTTATAAAAGGGGACAGACTCCAGCCCCTGGATCCCCGCTACCGTGATAATACCTTCGGTATTCCGCTACCGCACGAACATTCCTTCGGAATGTCGTATAGCCTTCGCGGGAATGACAGATGATTTCCGGAAATAGTAAATGATTTACAGGGATGACATTTGACGCCTGCATATATGAAGAATCTGAAAAATTCGTGTAATCCACAGTTAAATTCTTTTCATTTTGAGTATTTGAATTTACAGGATTTTTATGGTATTATAGAGGTGGACTGGGAAAAAAAGCATATTCAAATTTACACGCGCAGCTGATTTAACAGGAATTTCCTTTGATATTCACAGGGCTTTCTCAGTCCCCTGGAAATCGTATTTTATTTATTGAGTGGATAATTATGGCTAAAGCAGCAGTTTATGATGAAAGTAAAATCAAGACCCTGAGTTCTCTTGAGCATATCAGACTCAGAACAGGTATGTATATCGGCCGGCTTGGAGACGGCACCAATGTGGATGACGGCATATACATTCTTGTAAAAGAAGTTGTAGATAATGCTGTTGATGAATATATCATGGGATACGGCAGCGCAATCAGGATTACAATTGAAGAAAAGACTGTAAAAGTACGCGACTTCGGACGCGGTATTCCGCTGGGAAAAGTGGTAGACTGCGTTTCTGTTATTAATACAGGTGCAAAATATAATGATGATGTGTTCCAGTTCAGCGTCGGTCTTAACGGTGTCGGCACCAAAGCTGTAAATGCGCTGTCTGAATATTTTAGGGTAGTTGCGGTCCGTGAAGGAAAGTTTGCAGAAGCCGTGTTCTCACGGGGGCAGCTGGTAAAAGAAAAAAAAGGCAAGGCCGAGAATGAAAAAGACGGGACTTATGTTGAATTCAGGCCGGATCCGGAAATTTTCAGTGATTTTGAGTTCAATATGGAGTTCCTTGAGCAGCGGATGTGGAATTATGCATGTTTGAATTCAGGACTTAAGCTTTATCTGAACAATGAGAAATTTTATTCTGAAAAAGGCCTGTACGATCTGCTGTATTCCGAAGTGGAAGACAATACCCTGTATCAGATCGGCTATTGTCAGGCAAAGCAGATTGAATTTTCATTTACTCATACAAACAATTACGGTGAAACGTA
>CAZKOK010000571.1:0-2789 GCA_964554355.1 uncultured Spirochaetia bacterium
TCAGAAACCAGTTCGGCGATCAGTGTGTCCCGTTTCTGAAGCGTTTCTTCAAGCTTTTTGATTTTCCGGTCCTGCTTTGTTGTACTGGGTTCTTTTGTTTTCCTGAAGATTTCCACGGCCTGTTCAAAAAACTCTTTCTTCCATTTTGCTATCAGGTTCGGATGCACGTCATATTTGTCAGCAACCTCTGAAATGCTTTTGTGGTTTTCCAGAACTTCCCTGATAATTTCAACTTTTTTCTCCGGACTTATTTTTCTGCGCTGCATAATTTCTCCTCGGAGAATTGTACATCCCAATCCTCCTTAATTCAATGCAGCTGTTTGTCCAGTTTCCGCTGAAGCATTACATAATTTCCTTGCATGTTACAAAACCCCGGTATATATTTATAACTACCGGGAAAACGTAACATTATGAAAACAATTAAAGCCCAGACCCAAAAACAAAAAATCCTCTCCCTCCTGAACACTCAGGGCCTTCTCCGTCCGCGGGATCTGGCAATCCACAACATTTCCCGCGAAGTCCTCAACCGCCTTGTAAAATCCGGCAAAGTAGAACGTATCAGCCATGGACTCTACCGCCTGGCAAACGCCGGAATATCCGAAAACCAGACTATCATGGAAGTCAGCAAAGCTATCCCTTCGGGGATTGTCTGTCTGCTTTCAGCACTCCGCTTTCACAAACTGACAACCCAGAATCCGGCACAAGTCTGGCTTGCCATTTCATCAAAAGCCCATTCTTCTGCAAAAATGCTCCCCGTCAGATTCGTCCGTTTTTCCGGTCCAGCCTTCGCCGAAGGAATAGAACAGCATACTCTGGAAGGAACACCGGTAAAAGTGTATTCACCGGCAAAAACAGTGGCCGACTGTTTTAAGTACCGCAACAAAATCGGCCTGGATGTTGCCATTGAAGCACTGAAAGAATGCCGTAGCAAAAACCTGGCCACAATCGATCAGCTTTGGCATTATGCAAAAATCTGCAGAGTCGGAAATATAATTCGGCCGTATCTGGAAGCAGTAACCATATGAAAAATGATAATTTTAATATCCCGGCTTCAATACGGCAGAAACTGCTTAATTATTCCAGACAGCGCAAGCTGGATTTTAATCTTGTTCTAAATAATTACGGACTGGAAAGGCTGCTGTACCGGATTGGAAAATCCAGATACGCAAAACAATTTATATTAAAAGGAGCACTCCTTTTTTCATTTTATGAAAAACTTGGACAACGCCCAACCCGGGATATGGACCTTCTTGGTGTTGGCAATATACCCATTGAATCACTTGTTCCGGTATTTCAGGAAATCTGCCGGATTGAGGATGAGGACGGTATTGTCTTTTTACCGAAAAGTGTAAAGGCTGCGGACATCAGGGAAGCAATGGAATATGGCGGAAGCCGGATATCTGTTGCCGCTGAACTTGCCGGAGCGAAAATTGATTTACAGATAGATGTCGGTTTTGGTGATGCAGTTACCCCAACTGCAAAGCTTGCGAGTTATCCGACCTTTCTTCAATTACCAAAACCAAAAATCAGGATCTACCCGTGGGAAACAGTAATAGCAGAAAAGTTTCAGGCTATGGTTAACCTTGGGATTGCCAATAGCAGGATGAAAGATTTTTATGACATCTGGATAATCAGTCGGAATATTGAATTTAATGGGGAAACACTCAGCAAAGCTCTTAAAAAAACATTTAATCGCAGGAAAACCGAATTACCAACAACTCTCCCCTTAGCCATAAGTAATGAATTCTATGCCGATACCCGGAAAAAAATACAATGGACTGCGTTCATTAATCGTACTAAACTTAAGGCAACAGGGGCGCTCTCAACAATATGCAAAGAAATTGCACAGTTCATTATGCCGATAATTAATGCAGCCGAAAAAGGAGATCCCTTCCTGAAAAAATGGCAGCCTAAAGGCCCCTGGAAATAGATTTACCGGAATGCAGTTAAAAAGGAAATTTAAATGAACGAAGCCGACACCCGGGCCAATTTAATTGATCCTTTTCTCATCGAATGCGGCTGGAAAAATACAGCGGAAATTAAAATCATCCGGGAATATCCTGTCAGTATAGGTAAACTCCAGTCCGGCGGTGGAAGAAATGATCCACTTTTGGCCGACTACGTTCTTTCATTTAAAAACCTGAAACTTGCTGTAATCGAAGCAAAAAGTGATGAAAAACCGGTCGGCGAAGGTGTTGCCCAGGCCAAAAACTATGCTGAAAAAATGCATCTTGATTATACCTATGCCGCCAACGGAAAAGAAATATATCAAATCTGCATGAAAACCGGAAAAGAGGGGCTGGTAGAAAGATTCCCTACACCCGAAGAATTATGGAATATGGTACACGAAGAGCAGAATCTGTGGTGGGATAAATTTAATGAAATACCATATGAAAACGCGTACCAGGATAAACATATCAGATATTACATAGAAATAGCCGCAAACAAGGCCCTTTCTGCTGTAGCCAATAAAAAAGACCGGATATTATTGACCCTGGCAACAGGGACAGGAAAAACATACATAGCTTTCCAGATAGCCTGGAAATTGTTTCAGACCCGCTGGAACCTGAAACGTGATGGTTCATGCAGGCCGCGGATACTCTTTCTGGCCGACCGCAACATTCTGGCCGATCAGGCCTTTAACGCATTCAATCCTTTTCCTGAAGATGCCTTAATCCGCATTGCTCCGGATGAAATACGCAAAAAAGGACGGGTCCCGACCAATGGCAGTATTTTCTTTACCATTTTCCAGACCTTTATGACAGGCAGGGACAAACAGGGAAATCCGG
>CAZKOK010000572.1:0-2782 GCA_964554355.1 uncultured Spirochaetia bacterium
CGGGCGGAGGGAAATGTATTGCCGTTCTGGGTTCGGCAGCGGATGAAGTATATCCTGTAAGAAACAGGGGTCTTGCCGCTGCCGTACTTTCGCGGGGAGGAGCAGTCGTTTCTGAATTTCCTCCCGGAACGAAAGCTGTGAAATATAATTTTCCAAGAAGGAACAGGATAATTTCAGGTCTGTGCAGAAGTGTTGTTGTTATACAGGCTCCCAAAAAGTCAGGCGCCCTGATAACGGCCGATTATGCACTGGAACAGGGCCGTGATGTGTTTGTGGAAAAGTGTTGTCTCGGTATACCGAATAATGAAGGATGCCGTGAACTTGAGTTCAGCGGGGCGCAGGCAGCAGCATTTGCCTGCGAGACCGGAAATTATAAAAAATACCCGGGAAGGATAATACGGATAGATAAAAACAATATCGGTAATGGAAATGAAATCGCGCGGATCATGGAGATGGAGTTGACTGACATGGTCCTGCGTTACAGAAATAATTTTTACAAGGCTGTCTGAAGTGGATGATTTTCTGCAGTATCTGGAAAGCATAAAAAACCTTTCGGAAATGACAATCAAGTCATACCGTTCGGATCTGCGTCTCTTTTATAAATTCCTGGACGAATATTCCCTTGATGTGTTAAGTCTGACAAGGCAGCAGGCCAGGACATGCATCGGATATTTCAAGAGGCAGGGACATAAACCCGCTTCGGTAAACAGGATGATATCCTGTCTGCGCGGATACTACGAGTATCTGGTCCGCTTCGGAAACTGCTCGTTTAATCCTTTTAACGGTTTAAAAGGACAAAAAAACAGCAAACTGCTGCCCGATTTCCTGTTTGAGGACGAAATATGCAAACTGATGCACATTTCTGTAAAAGATTTTACCTCAGCACGTGACAAAATGGTCCTGGAATTATTATATTCTACAGGATGCAGGGTATCTGAACTATGTTCAATTGATGTAAGCCGGATCGACAAAAAGGACCATTCCGTACTGGTTACCGGTAAAGGCCGGAAACAGCGGCAGGTTTTTCTGGGTACAATGGCCTGGCAGGCTTTACTCGATTACCTTCCTTTCCGGGCAGCAGTAATCAGGAAAAATGGTTCACAGAATGATAACGAAGGTCCCCTTGTGATTAATAAAAAGGGAGGGCGGCTGACCCAGCGCGGAGTCAGCCTGCTTATCAGAAAATGGATCATGGAAACCGGAATAAGCAAAAAGGTAAGTCCGCATACGTTCCGGCACACTTTTGCGACGCATCTTCTGGACAGAGGAGCAGATATCCGTGTTGTGCAGGAAATGCTTGGGCATGCAAGTTTATCAACGACCCAGGTGTACACTCATGTAGGAATGGCGCGGCTTAAAAAGGCATATATGGCGGCCCATCCGCATGCACTGCAAAAAAAATAAAGGAGTTAACTGATGTCTTTCAGAGGAACAACAGTTATAGCAGTTAAAAAAGACGGCAGAGTGGCAATTGCCGGCGACGGACAGGTGACTCTGGGCAATACTGTAATGAAAGGAAATGCAAGAAAGGTGCGCAGGATTTACTCAGATAAAATAGTTGTCGGATTTGCCGGTGCGACGGCGGATGCCTTTACGCTTTTTGAAAGGTTTGAAGGCAAGGTGAATGAATACAAGGGTGATATCACAAGGTCTGCAGTTGAGCTGGCCAAGGACTGGCGTATGGACAAAATGTTAAGGCGGCTCGAAGCAATGCTTCTCGTGGCTGACAAAAATACAATTCTCTGCATTTCCGGCACCGGTGATGTTGTGGAACCTGAATACGGCGTACTTGCAATAGGTTCCGGCGGGATGTATGCCCAGGCGGCAGCCCTGGCATATATGGAAAACAGTAAACTGAGTGCAAGGGAAATTGCCGAGAAATCGCTGGCAATTGCAGGCGATATCTGTATCTACACAAACAAGAACATTATTGTGGAGGAACTGGCATGAAACTTATTGATCTCGACAGCCTGACACCGAAGGAAATAGTCAAACAGCTCGATACATACATAATCGGCCAGGACAAGGCTAAAAGGGCAGTGGCTATTGCCCTGAGAAACCGGACCAGGCGCAGACAGCTGCCCGAAGAACTCCGCGATGAAATCGCGCCCAAAAATATTATCATGATAGGTCCTACAGGTGTAGGAAAAACAGAAATTGCCCGCAGGCTTTCAAAACTCTGCGGAGCGCCATTTGTCAAAGTGGAAGCAACAAAATACACCGAAGTGGGTTACGTGGGCCGCGATGTTGAATCAATGGTCAGGGACCTGATGAGTGTTGCAGTTTCGATGGTGCGTGAGGAAATGCAGCAGGATGTTGTAGAAAAGGCCGAACAGAGAACAGAAGATATTCTGCTTGACCTGCTGCTTCCCGGAACCGGTCCGGCCCCGGGAAGTCTCAAGGCTGTTGAAAAGGACACACCGACCCGCGACAAATTCCGTCAGATGCTGCGCGAAGGCAAACTTGACGACCGTGAAATTGAAGTAAATCTGACCCAGAGCAATATGCCCCAGATAGAGATTTTTTCAGGGACCAGCTTCGAGGAAATGGGCCTGAATATGGGAAGCCTGGGCGGGATGTTCGGAGGCAAAAAAAAGAAAAAACGCGTTAAGGTCAAAAACGCCAGGGAACTTGTTAAAAACGAGGAAATGGACAAGTTGATTGACCGTGACCGCGTAAATGAACTTGCCAGGGAACGGGTCGAGAATATGGGAATAATTTTTGTAGACGAAATCGACAAGGTCGCTTCGAAAGAGGGCAGGACCGGAGCTGATGTCTCGAG
>CAZKOK010000573.1:0-2769 GCA_964554355.1 uncultured Spirochaetia bacterium
CTCTTCTGATTTCATTTCTGAAAAATGTCAGTCATAGTTCAATACTTCTTAATTTTGAAGACGACAATATCTGCGCCGATGAAGATTTTCTGGAAGCTTTTCTTAAGCAGATCAAAGAGATCCATCCCGATAGTATGATAATTTTTGAAAACGGCATTGATTACAGACTTCTTTCCGAAGACATGCTTTCAAGTCTTGTCAAATCCGGACTTTTACAGTCCAATTTCTCACTTGGTACAGCAGGAAACAGCGAAGGCAAAACTATCCACAGGTCTTTTTCCCCCGAAAAACTTAATACTCTTATTGAAATTTGCAGCCGCATGAATGTTCCTTCAGTTACATATTTTATTGCCGGGCTGCCCGGCGACAGTACTGAAAGCATTGCACAAACTGTTTCTTTATTATCCGAATGGCCTACTGCAATCGGATATTCACCGTATTATGCAGTACCCGGCATTCAGAATTTTCAGGCAGATCAGTATACCGGAATGTCAGACATTCCGCTTTTTCGCGGATCAAGTATGTATCCGTGGAACAGAAATCTGACTTCTGCCCAGCTTGTTACATTATTCAGATTTATAAGGATACTGAATTACTGCAGAAAAGAAAAAAAGAATTTGAAATCATGTTGCATAATGAATAAATTTATCTCCAGTGACGGAAAAAATAAAATTGAAATACCGGTTCCCTGCCCTGATTTCCTTGAACATCTTGTTTCCGGCGTTTCAACTGCTGTCAGGAAATTATGACTGATAAAATGCCCGCCCTGATTGACAATTTTTTTTATGCTTCATACGATGGAACTGATTATCATGAATTTCGGAGCATAATATGAATGTTACAAAAATAAATATAGCAATTGCCGGCTGCGGCACAGTCGGCGGAGCAACCGCTGCCATTCTGATGCGGGATTCCGGAAAACTTTCAGAGAAAACCGGATTTGAAATAATCTGCAAATATATTTTGGATGTAAATTTTGATTACGCAAAATCTCTCGGCCTCCCTGAAGATCTTTTTGAAACCGACCTTGATAAAGTGCTTAATGACAAAGAAGTAAGTGCTGTCGTTGAAACAATCGGCGGCACTTCCGTTGCCAGGAAAATTTCTGAAAAAATACTGTCATCCGGGAAACATCTGATTACGGCCAACAAGGCTCTGCTTGCATATTACGGCACCGAGCTTATCAGCCTTGCCAGAAAAAACAACGTTACGGTATCTTTCGAAGCATCATGCGGCGGAGGCATTCCGATTATCCGGGCTCTTCTTGACGGATTATCTGCAAATGATATCGAGGCTTTTTACGGTATTGTCAATGGCACCTGCAATTACATACTGACTTCCATGGTAAACAGCGGACGCTCTTACGAGGCTGCGTTGGAAAGGGCCCAGGAGAAAGGCCTTGCCGAAGCTGATCCTGCACTTGACGTTACAGGCGGCGACAGCGCCCACAAATTATGCATTCTTGCTACGCTGGCATTCGGTAAAAAAATTAAATTTGAAACAATACCTGTTCAGGGTATAAATAACCTTGAACTGGCGGACATCAGGTTCGGCCGTGAACTCGGATATACAATTAAGCTGTTGGCCTCCGCAAGAAAAATCGGCAGCAGACTAAGCCTGAATGTACAGCCGGCATTTCTGCACAATGATCATCCCCTTGCCTGGGTATCTGGTCCGTTTAATGCAGTAAGCGTATACGGCAGCTGTGTCGGGCATACCATGTATTACGGTCGAGGTGCGGGAGGAAGTCCGACTGCTTCCGCCATTATTTCAGATATTATTTCCACTTCCAACGGAACTGCTTCAGCCCTGTTCAATTCACTTAAAATCTGGCCGGACATGAATGCCTGGGCCGACCTGGTCCCCCCGGAAGAAATATCATCCAGATACTATATCCGTTCACTCGTAAAGGACAAGCCTGGCGTGCTGGCTGCTATTACATCCACTCTTGCCGACCATGGAATCAGCATTACTTCGGCCCTTCAGAAGGAACCGGATAATGAATCTGAATATATTTCAGTGGTAATGACAACACATATCGCTTCTGCCGGAGAAATGACCAGTGCAGTCAGCGAACTTTCCCGGAACGAGTTTATATCAGGAACCATCTGCATACCGATAATTGATGAACACGAAGAAGCCATATAGGGAGGAACATCATGTCAGACAAAAAACAGACTTTGCCGGACAAAAAGAACATTGATGCCTGTCAGGCCAGGCAGGGCAAGGACCCTGAATCCATAAAATGGGGCTATGCCGAGCACCTCCGTTATACCCTCGGCGTGGACAGATATACAGCCCACCTTAACGATAAATACTATGCACTTGCAATGTCTGTCCGCGACAGGATAATTAACCAGTGGATACATACCCAGCAGACACATCATAACCGTGAAGCCAAAAGGGTCTATTATCTCTCTCTTGAATTCCTTATGGGAAGGGCACTTGGAAATAACATAATCAATATGGGAATAGAGGAGGCTGTCCGCGAAGCTCTCGACGAACTCGGAATTTCACTTGAGGAACTGCGTGAGGCCGAAGTTGATGCCGGTCTTGGAAACGGCGGTCTTGGAAGACTTGCCGCCTGTTTTCTCGATTCTCTCGCCACTCTTGAGCTTCCCGCATTCGGCTATGGCTTAAGATATGATTTCGGAATATTCAGGCAGGAAATTGAAAACGGTTTTCAGGTTGAACATCCTGATGAATGGCTCAGAAACGGCAATCCCTGGGAGATCGAACGTCCGGAACACCTGTACCCTGTTAGGTTCT
>CAZKOK010000574.1:0-2767 GCA_964554355.1 uncultured Spirochaetia bacterium
TCAAATCATACCAGGCGACGTCATCAAGGATGTCGCTGCCGGCAAACCGGTATCCCATGGTATCCATTCCGCCTCTTGCGGCATATTCCCATTCCGCCTCGGTCGGAAGCCTGAAGCCGTCGGCCTTCCAGTCTATATACAGGGGACCCTGTCGCGCATCTTCCCATGAAAGAAGTACTGTTTTTTCATCATCGTAATAATAAACGGGAGTATATCCCATCATCATGCTGGCCATGTTGCAGTATACAATTGCATCAGCCCAGTGGGCTGTTACCGGCCTCTCTGCAAAAAGATTGGAAGTATAATACCCGTCTGTGCCCATATCTGTGTTGTTTTTCATCCATTCAATTATTTTATTATATAATCCTTCGCTCATTTCGTATTTGTTCATGTAAAAGGAGTAAATGGTAATGTATTTTCCCTGAATATCCATGCTTCCGCCTTCAATGAATACCATATCAAGAGGCGAACCAATCAGCGGTATTTCTTTTTCCGCAGCTTTTTCCGTTTTTTTTGCAGCCGGTTGTGCTGCAGTCCGTACTTTCAGGACCGGATACCTGAATATTTTTTTTGATCCGGAATCTTTGGCATAGACGGCGATAAAATAATCTGTTTCATTGTCAAGATCGATAAGAATTGCACTGGAGATATCCGGAGTCCATCCGATTACCGGATCAGGTTCCTGCATGATGTCTTTGTATTCTTTTTCGGAAAAAATATCGCTATTTTCCGAAACAAAAACCATATATTCGAATCCGTTTTCAGAGGATTGCCTTTGCGGCTGCTCCCATTCAATTGATATTGAGTTATCGGCAATCTTGCTTAAGCCAATTTCCGGTTCCTGAAGAAGAACGACCTGATTTTTATTACATGAGCTGATTAATAAAAACGCAAGCTGCAGAATAAAAACCAAACATTTGTTATCATGAAATCCGGGTCTTTTGGGATTGTTCGGTCTGAAATGTTTTGAATAATAATGCAGGCTGAAGTCATAATTTCTGACCTCATTATCTCCCTGAATCGGGTCTGTGTATGAAAATTTTCTACCCTCGATCAGTTCGTAGACCGTTACCCCGTTGAACACGTTTTCCCTGAATCCTCCGTCGGTGCTTACGAGGAACGAATGGAACTCATTTTCTTTTTTTATAATATCTTCATTTGTCAAGGCAGTACTCCGATCGCTTTTAAATATTCATTAACCTCTCCGGCTTTTTCTCCGGAAGCGGCGTTTTCTACGGAAGTTTTACGTCCGTCGATATAGGCGTAAAATCCCGCAGGTTCATCCGCCGGTACCGCATAGCGCATTCTTGCTCCGCGCACCAGGCAGTTGTGGATATTCATTATTTCTCCCTGGAACAGGGCCCGTATCGAGGGCCGTGTTACCGAAATAGTTTCTGGCATTTATATCCACTCCTTTCTTCAGTATATCGTCCAGATGTACGAAACGGCTGTTTAATATCGCCTGCTCAGGAAGCGTGGTATGTTTAAGCAGGATATTATCAAAATCAATCTTTACGGGACCGTCAAAAAACTCTTCGGCTTTTATATAGTGCAGTTCAGAGCTGCTGACTATATCAAGCCAGACCGATAAATCCTGCGCGGGACCCGTATCGGTTTTGTCGATATGATATTCCATAATTACCTGGTCCTTTTCAATCTTCCAGGAGCCGCTGAAAACAGTCTCTGCGGAATTGACCAGGGAAAAGCCGCCTGCGGTATCATGCAGATAGTAAATTCTGTTATCAGTATTCATTGCAGGAGACCATTTGCCGGAAAGATCCGCTTTTGTCCTGTATATTGCGGGATACTTATATCCTGAAAAATCACGGTCCAATCTGAAATCACTGGCACCGGCGTGATATCTGTAAGTATGTCCCCAGGTATCCTCGTATTCCCGTAGAATATAGTTCAATTCATCATCATCAAGATATGTCTTCACATTATCAGGATCAAGATAAAGCAGTTTTTCGAAATGGAAGTAGAATGCATCAATTACCGGATTGGTACCGGTTACGATTTTCCGGGAATCCAGTTCGCCCAGGGTAGAGGCAAGGCTGTCATCCATGCCGTTTCTGCACATCAGCGTAATTATTCCGGCCCGCATGTAATGGGCTTCCCTGTTGTCGATATCCAGAAGCAGGGCGCAGCGGTACAATTCGGAAGCCTCAGCATACTTTCCGGCATCGAATAATTTTTTTCCGTAGGCGCAAAGGCTATCGCTGCTTATCAGGGAGGTATCGAAGCCGTTCTGTTTCAGGAGCAGCACGCATGAATCGGGGACAGACCCGTAACTGTAATCATTTGAGGAGACTATCCTGACCGACTGCATATCAACTTCGACTTTTTCCGGCTGAGAATTCCCGGAAGTTTCGGAAACGGGTTTTATATCGGATGCTGTTATAACGGCAGCTGACTGTCCGCTGTCCGCAGAGCTGCCGGCATTGTCAGCCGCTGACACATTTCCTGAGTTTTTTGTACATGCCGGTAAAAGCAGTATGAATAAAATAATCATGTATTTTCTTCTCAGCATTAGTCGCTCCTTTATTTATAAATATTTTTATATTGATGAGTTTCCTCAGTTTTTCCGTCTTTATCTGTTATTTCCAGAATATACCCATCTTGTGAAATAGAATAATCCTCTTTTTCGAATATCCTGCCATCGTTTTCGAATTTCACAATAATGCTTTTAAGAAAACCGTATTCATTGTATTCGTATATTTTCAATTCAGAGTCTGCCATGTTTGTTTTGTTCATTGTTTCCTGAATA
>CAZKOK010000575.1:0-2765 GCA_964554355.1 uncultured Spirochaetia bacterium
CCTGATGGAAAATCGTTTAATTTAATCTTGTAACCACCAGTAAACAAACCGGTCAAGAGCTGCTTCCTTTACCGGGATAGAGCGCTTCCAGAACTTCCGCGGACAATTCATATCGGCGTTTTCTGAATTGTGATATTACCAGTGTGGTAATGAAACAGGTTACCATGCTCGGAATGGACACATGTACTCCATACGGGCTTCCGAGAACCGTCCAAATAATAAACACTACAACTCCCGCAATAAGTCCCCAGAATGCGCCGGATTCAGACACATAACGTGCGCCCAGATAGGTAAGGCTGAGCAGAATGATTGCTATACCGGCACGGAACGCAAATGCCCAGTATGTTATCCTGAGAATTTCAACAAATGTCACAGCCAACCCGAAACCTCCAGCAACAATAATGATAGCGGACAATCTGCTAAATAAGAGAAGCTTTTTATCATCAGCGTGAGGGTTTCCGGGAATTCCAGCCCGGCATCCGATATCCTGTTTAGTATTTTTTTATATTTAGTTTTCATAAATTGGCCGTTTTTTTTAGGAGAGATCACTTGTTCTTTATTTATTTTCCGGATTTAATTTCCTGATGGTGTATTCCCCCGATGTTTGCCATGGAGTATTCCACGTAGCAGGCAGCATGGTGTTCCCCGCTGTCAGCACCGGGGGGACTTAATAAATCCATGTTCTTCAAGAAATTCAATGATGCCGTCTGCCTGGGACTCCGGACTCCCGCTTAGTATCGTTCCCTTTTTTTCAATACGACTTCCTGTAAGCAATTCCATAACACGGTCAAAGGACGGTAATTTACAATCAGGCGCCGGTGCGTCTTTTGGCCTTGGACGTATCTGGGATATCCCTGCTGACTCAATTTTTTTTATTGCTTTTGCTGAAGGGTAAGAGAGCTTCCTGATATTCACTTCCAGAGCTTTCTTTCTGCCTGCATAATCCGGGAACCGAGGTTCATGCAATCCCATATCAACACTAAAAACCGCGGGCAGGGGAGAGCTTATCAGTTCGCGAATTCCCCGGCCGGCTGACTTAATCATCTCTGCCCGGCCTTTTTCTTTTATTTTAAGATCAAGTATTGCTGAAACAAACGGCAGGCCAAGATGATACGCAAGCAGAGCTCCGGTCTTCCCGTTTTGTTTGTCCAGAGATTCTTTACCGCAAAGTATTAGATCTGCTTTTATCTCTTTTATTGCCCGCGCCAGGAAGAAAGATTTTTGCCATGAATCCGGTTCGCCGTTAACCTCTATCCGGTAAATTTCATCCGCGCCCATTGCGTAACATCGCCTTAATTCTTTTTCGGCGATAAGAGGCCCAAGAGTCAGTATTATGATTTCAGCTCCCGGATCAATATCCTTGATGCACAGCGCGATTTCAAGCGCAGTCTCATCATAGGGATTGATCCTGAATATATTATCTTCAGCAGCGATATAGAACATATCAGGATCCATGCCGGTCCTGGCATAAGTATGACGAATTTGTTTTAGACAGACTATTATCCTCATAAAGTTTCCTTAGAGAATGATAATTGATACATCAACCGGCTGTTAGCTTATTGAGTCAGCAATAATTTCGATAATATCCAGAACTTCCGGCGGTTTGTCCGTTTCAAGAGCGTTTATCCCGTCTTCAAGCATGGTCATGCAGTAAGGACATGCTGTGCCTAAAATATCAATGCCGGCCCCGGCAATTTCTTCAGCCCTGATAATATTTATCCTGCGTCCGGAATGTTCGTGCAGCCACATTCCGCCTCCACCGCCGCCGCAGCAGAATCCATTTCCGAGATTACGTCCCAGCTCAGTTAGCCGCGTTTCCGGGATACTGTTTATGATATCTCTCGGGGGAAGATAAATCCCGTTTCCCCTTCCAAGGTAGCATGCATCGTGAACAGCTATTTTTTTATTTAAAGGATATTTTATTGAAACGCGGTTTGTCTTTATCAGTTCAGCTACATACTCAGTGGCATGAAGAATTTTAATATCAGCAATTTCAGGGATAGAATTGGCCTCAGCTATTTCAGGGTATTCGTTCTTTAATGTGTTCAGGCAGTGCGGACAAAGAGTAATGATCTTTTTCACATTGTATTCTTTAAAACGTTTTATATTCTTTAATGCCAGGTCAAGGAAAAGGTTTTCTTCGCCAAGCCTGCGGGCAGGGTCCCCGCAGCAGAGTTCATCTTTCCCCAGTATCCCGAAACGAACACCTGCGTTCTTTAATATTTTTACCATTGCCCTGGCAGTTTCCTGATACCTTGGATGAAAAGAGCCTGAACAGCCTGTCCATAAAAGTATTTCAGGATTCAAACCTTCGGTACAATATTGCAATACACCTCGATTTATTGCCCAGTCAGCCCTGTGTGCTATGCCATTACCCTGAACATCGCCATATATTTCCAGGTTGCGGATAACCGGCACAACTTCCCCGGGGAGAAGACCTTTAGTCATCACCCGGTATCGCCTGATATCGATTATTTTATCCAGGGGCTCGATGAATACAGGGCAGTGCTCAACGCAGGCCATACAGGTTGTGCATGACCATATCTCGTCATCTGTTACAGAATTATCAGATAGTATCCCCTGTGTCTCTGTATTCTTTTCGGTATCTTTAACATTGTGCGGCAGACTCATTGCTTCCAGTATATCCCTGATAACCTTCCGCGGCGACAGGGGTTTGCATGAAATGTAAGCCGGGCAATTCTCTTCGCACCTGGCGCATGATACGCAAGCCTCAGCATCAAGGAGCTGCTTCCATGTAAAACCGG